>JACPGR010000098.1 GCA_016182415.1 Candidatus Magasanikiibacteriota bacterium | reverse complement strand
TCGCCCCTCTCTTACCGAAGAGAGGGGAAACACACGTGTGTCTCCTTTCTCTTCGGTAAGAGAAAGGCGGGGATAGAGTTGCGGTCACGAGTAAAACAAAGTGGGTAATTACCATATTTTTAAAAATCGCGTAAGGTGAGTTAGTTTAGTGAACGTTCACTAATATTCGTTTAATATTTGTCAATAATATTTGTCAATAATATCTGCGATATTTATTGTTGATATTGTTGATATTGTTTAATTAGATCTTGAATTTGAGATTGATCCATCTGCCCACTACTCGTCTGCATATTTTTGAACAACTCGCCAAATTGAGAAAAGGTATCCGAATCAATTCCAAACGCAGCGCCATAATTTTCAAGAAATTCCATAATCAGCGGAGGCAAATAAATAATACCAAGTATAAGTGGCACGACAATAAGCGCAAGACGAAGATATGAGCCGATAGTCATCCACGTAAGCCGATGATTTATTTTTCTATTTTGATTATAAATCACTTGAGACCACTTGATATTTTTTTCAATAAGTTCTTTGAGTTCAGCGTTTGAAAGGTCTTTTTTAATTTCAGGTGTAGCGTTGAGAGTCTCTTTTTTTTGAATTTCATCAAAAGATTCTTTGAGACTTTTTTCTTCATGTTGTCCTTCAGATTTTTTTTGTACTTCTGTTTCTTTTTTCAACATAGATTTCAAATTAAGGTTCTTCGTAAATTATTGTGGATACCAGCAAAATGAATTTACTTCTAACGAATTATACACAAATAGAATAGTACAGAAACTATATCATAATTTCTTATTTTTAAAAAGACCCGAGCGAAATAGGGTCTTTATAGATTCGTGATTAATTCGTTTACTTCGTGCAAAATTCGTGATTGTTAGATCCCCATCTTCTTTCGAATAAATGCAGGAATTTCAAAATCATCAACATCATCGCTCACTGGAGCTTTTGTATCACCTCGATCACTATACATCGTCTTTTTGACAAATGAAATTTCAGATCGAACAGGCATTTCTTCTGCACACAGATCTTCTTTTTGTAAAACTTCAGGCAGTTCAGCTTTTTTGAACAAATTTGATTTGAAAACCGGACGTTTTGTATTGAATGCGTCAAGCCCTAAATTTGTCATATCTGCTTGTATGTGCGGCTCTACAATTCTGGGCTCATCAAAACCGGTTGCAACAACCGTAACTCGAACATCTTCTCCTATAGTATCGTCAACCACTGCGCCAAAGATAACCTTGACATCATCGTCGGCTGAACTCGTGATAACTTTTGCAGCTTCGGTAACTTCTTGCATACCCAAGGTCTTACCACCCGTGATGGTAAAGAGTATTCCACGCGCGCCATCTATTGAAACTTCAAGCAAAGGACTTGAAATTGCAGCTTTGGCTGCATCAATTGCGCGATTATCACCTGTGCCAACCCCAATACCCATAAGCGCAGAACCGGTATTACTCATAATAGTTTTGACGTCCGCAAAGTCCACATTGATAAGACCCGGAACCGTAATCAACTCTGAAATTCCTTGGACACCTTGACGCAACACATCGTCGACAATAGTAAAGGCATCAAGGAGCGAAGTTTTTTTATCAATGATTTGCAAAATTCTATCATTGGGTATCGTAATAATCGTGTCCACACAGTGCGCCAATTGTTCATATGCTTTTTCTGCAATAGCTCGTCGTTGCGGCCCTTCAAATGAAAAAGGTTTGGTAACGACTGCGACCGTCAAAATACCCATGTCGCGCGCAATTTCAGCAACGACCGGTGCTGCTCCAGAACCGGTGCCACCACCAAGACCACAGGTGATAAAAATCATGTCCGTGTCTTTGAGAATTTCTCGAATTTCATTTTGCGCTTCTTCAGCGCTGCGTTTGCCTCGATCCGGATCCATACCTGCGCCGAGTCCGCGGGTAACTGTTTTTCCAATATGCAGTTTCTTTGGCGCGCTATTATGATGCAAAGCTTGTACATCGGTATTGAATGCCAAAAATTCTACCCCGCGAATTCCACCCTGCACCATGCGATTCACGGCTGAGCCTCCGGATCCTCCAATTCCTACAACTTTAATTTGTGCAAATGTTTCAATGTCTGGTTTTACTTGTGGCATATAATTAACATACAAATTATCTAAACAATATATTTATATCTTATTATATCTTAATCCTGAGTACAAATTGTGTTCAAATGTTACTTAATTAACATACTTTTGAACAATCTATATATAGTCTAATTGTTTTAAGAAATAGTGTCAAGCGTCTGAGTACAAAAAATAAAAAACACCTGAATTCAGGTGGTCAGGTGGTCAGGTGAATTACGGAACCAAACTTTTAAAAATTCCCTTTACTTTCTCCCCTACTTTTCCTTTGAGACTAAATGAGAGATGTCGTCGGGTGTTTTGGCTCGAAAAACTCCCCCACTTTACCAAACCCACCGCAGGAGCAAAGGCAATATCATTTACTTTATCGATGATGCTATCAACTCCCAAGGGATATCCAAGCTGAGCTGGAAGGGAAAGTCCCTCTTTTGCACTGTCTACGAGACCTGAAATTTTTGATCCAGATCCCACAAAAATAGCGCCTGCCGGCAAGATCCCGCTACGTTCAATTCTGACAAGTTCTTCATCGATTTTTTCGAGAATTTCTGCAACACGGGCTTCAATAATTTGCGCGATATAATAACGGGTGACAACTTCGGATTTATCCGAACCTACATCTAACAAATCCACCACTTCCTTTTTGGAAATATCTTTACTAACACATTCGCCATACTGAGTTTTCAAACGTTCTGCAATATCAATAGAGACTCGAAGACCAAGTGCCAAGTCATTGGTAATATGCGCAGATCCAATAGGAATGACTGCACTATGGAGTACATCTCCATCTTCATATACGACAATACTTGTCGTAGGACCGCCAATATTGATTACCACACATCCAAGATCCTTTTGCCTGCCGTTCGTAACCACATATCCTGCAGCTAAAATCGATAAGACAAAATCATCGATATCTACTCCTGCGCGATAAATAACTTTAGTCAAATTTTTGATATGTGAGGAAACACTATAAATAATTTTTGTATCCACTTCGAGTCGTATACCAGTCATACCCACGGGATCTTTAATTCCGGTCTGCCCATCGACCGCAAAACTTCGCGGCAAGACATGTAAAATTTCATAATTAAGCGGAGTTGAAATTGCTTTGGCTGCGTCAACAGCGCGCTCGATATCTTCAGGCGCGATTTCTCCGGTCGTTCGAGATACGGCGATTACCCCTTTACTTTCTTGGACAATAATCTGATTTCCCGAGACTCCAACCCAGACATGCTCGATAGGAACCCCAATCATTTTTTCAATGTGTTCAAGTGCCTGAGAAACACATGAAACCGTATCTTCAATACTGGTAATTTGACCTTTCTGCACACCTTCAGCAGCAACACTCACGGCTCCGATAATTTGGAGATTGGAACGACTTTCTTTTGAGCTCGTAAATTGTCCGACCGCAATCCGAACAGCACTTGATCCAATATCAAGCCCGGCGATTAGTTCGGTATGTAGTCGGTCTCTTCCCATAAAAATATAAATCCGAAATCCGAATATGGAAATCCGAATATCGATATTCGGATTTCAGATTTCGGATTTAAGCTATGTTACAAACTTTAGTATATCAAATTATTCAAACCCACACAATCGTATCTAAACCAATGTAAAAAATGTGATAATATAGGGTACAAAAATAACTAATCCGATTATTAATGCAGAAACTGAGGCGATGAATACTGCCCCGGCCATGACATCTTTTATCACTTCCACATGACTATGTAAACGAGGCTTGAGCAAATCCATGAATTTTTCTATCGCAGTGTTTACGAGTTCCAAAATAAGCACAAGTGTAATAAGTAGAAGTACAACTATTTTTTCAGCGGTTCTAACTTGAAATAAAAACAGTGCGCCACTAACGATAAGACTAAAAAAAATCTGTATTCTAAAATTTTGTTCATGCTTAAAGGTGTAGATAAGACCTTTTATTGCATAGGTGATACTTTCAAAAAATTGAGATATATTCATACATCTATACTAACTTGCTTGTAACTACTCACCTTACTTTACTCATGAACGCAACTCATCTCCCTCCCTTCTCTTCCGAAGAGAAGGGGGACACGTGAACGTGAGTTTCCCCTCTCTTTCGTAAGCTTCGCTGTGAACTCAGCTGAACAGAGAGGGGCGAGGGGAGCCGACGTGCCTGCCGGCAGGCAGGTGTTGCGTTCACGAGTAAAGTAGGTGAGTAGTTACAAAATTTCTTACCATTTCCTCTTGTATGCGAAACATTTTTTTAGCATCCACTTCTCGCATATGATCATAGCCAACCAGATGTAAAACCCCATGGACGAGCATACGAATCATTTCTTCTTTTGATGTAACTTCATATTTTTTTGCTTGACGGATAATCTGTGGAATGCTGATAAAAATATCACCGGCTTCAGTTTGTTCTCCCGAAATCTGAAATCCTTCACGTGCTGAAAAAGATAATACATCTGTTGTCTTTTCTTTACTACGATATATCGTATTCAAACGCTTCATCCTCGTATCCCCTATCAAATGCACACTCACATCGTCTGCCCGCTTGACCCGCCGAAGAGTTTGTAACACGACGCGTTGAATCTGCTTATTCTCAATGGGAGATTTTTTGACATGTCGATATATAAGACATTCCATAGAAAAATATCCTACTGAGTTACCAGTGTACTCGTAACCCCATCTACTGGCACCGTACTCGTTGCACCATCTAAAAGCACCGTACTCGTCGCGCCACCAAATGCCTCTTGATCCGGAATTTCAACATCTGTTTTTTGCGGACGAAAACTTTGATACATCATTTTGACGACATTTCGATACGGTACTGGCCCTAAATCTTTTTGGTGATAGAGTATCACAAACACCGTCGCATCGATTTCAAAATACGCCACGAGATGATCACTGCGTCGGAGTCCTTTTTCTTTGAATCTATTGGTAAATTCAACAAGATCCGTATAACGTTGACCTTTGGCATGGGAAGCAAACCAAGAAATAAAATTTTCACCATGCTCTTTGTCAAAAACTCGCACCTCGACATACTCGCCGGAAATTGCGCTAAATAAGACCTGTTTTTGTTTGATATCAACCTCACCAAATTGCCATGAAAATGGATGATATATTCGATATCCATGCGTACTACTATACTCTTGGACCAAACCGGAATCAATCAATTTTACCGGCGCAAAGCCTTTTGGATTATAGAGATTAAAAATTTCTTGACCATCATAATATACATCACCATCCGTATCCCAGGTACCGCTATCCGTATTGAATAAGCCTTCTTCAATATCGGTGAGCTCATCCGCGTCAAGATCTACGGTGTTTAAGGTGAGTAATGGGGGAAAATCAATTGAGAACGGATCACTTAGCTGGATGGTACTTGTCGGTTCTTCTGCTACGTCAATGGTAGTAGTCGCAACTTCACTCGTACTTGTCACCACGACCTCTTTTGGAACAAATACAAGTGAAGTGTCCACTGGTTTAATCGATTTTTGTACTGCTAGATACGGAGAAATATAATACCATGTTACGCCAGACATACTGAGTAAAAATACTAGTCCACCTACTATCCATATGCGTTTGCGGACAAAAAAAGAAACATTTGTTGACTGTTTTTCAAATTTTATTCGTGTATTTTGACGCACCCCTGACTTGTCCACACCCTTGTCATGGTAAATCTCCGGATCTTGCCCGCCATAAAACACATTGGGAATTTTTTGAATACTTACCGATGGGTCTGCTTTTTCTTCTTGAATTTTTTGTTTCTTTTTAAACATAGATGACTGTGACGCAACTCCTGCCTTGCCGGCAGGCATGGCACCCCTCGCCCTGGTGAACGCAACTCACCCCTCGCCCCTCTCTTGAAAGAGAGGGGAAACACGTGAGTCTCCCTCTCTTTCAAGAGAGGGCGGGGGTGAGTTGCGTTCACGAGTAACGCAGGGTAAGTAGTTACTAAAATTCTTAAATATCCAATACCCAATTTGACCTTTTAATTTTTATTAGAGCCTGCACTGAGCAAGGTCAAAGTGTGAATTAGCCTTCGGCCGTGAGCTCAGGCCGAACGGAAATTAGATGAATTAGATGAATTTTAAGCTCTCTTTAGCCTCAATAAATAACTAATTATTACATAACCTAAGTAGAGGTAGCACTATCCTCCGTACTCGTCGGAACTTGAAACAATTTTCCCGAGCCTTTTGGATTATAGCCATTTTCAATTTCTTCATTGTCGCTATACCCATCGCTATCGGTATCTGCCTCAAGCGGATCCGTTTTCCATATCGTTACCTCTTCATAATCGCCCAACTCATCGCTATCCGTATCCCAAATCAAGGGGCTTGTTTTAAGCTCTGCTTCGCGTACATCCGTGAGTCCATCGCCATCGGTATCAAGCGGCTCGCCCAAAAGTATTTGGCTTTTGAGATCAAATTCGTCTTGCATATCCACATTGTCTTGAAGTGTATTTGTATTTTCAGGATTTATAAGCACTTCATTTTGTTCAGGGCTTTGTTCAACTTGTTTGTTTGGTACGTTAAATTCATCCACTGGATCTACTTTTCGGATAAAAGAAAAATATATCCATAGCGAACCAAAACCAAGTATACCAAAAATAAGAAGGATTGCGACCCACATCACGATGCGTTTTTTACCAATTGGTTCTGTAACCGCATACATCTGATTTTGTCCCTGTGCCCCCATCATATCCTGCGGAGGAGTTGTCATGCGTATATCTTGATCCGGCGTTTGAGGGTAACTTGGGGTATAGCCGGGAGAACTCGGTGAAAGCTCCGGATCATCTGTAGATTTAGAATCAAAAATATCCGCAACTTGATTCTGTACCCTTGTCTGCTTTGGTTTCAAAACCCCTGCACCAACTGCACTTCGTGAAACAAGAGGAGGAATTTGGCTTGCCAAATTCTCACCAGGCAAAGACTGTATCGACACAGGATCAGAAATAGGAGACGCTTCGCTTGGGACAGCGTTAAACATATCTTCCGGCTCTCCCATAGGTAAATTTGCTGGCACCTGGCCTGAGTTGTGTGGTAGATGGTCGTCGAACATATTGAGAAAAATTGAAGAATTAAGATTAAAAGATTATAGGGGATACGAAATACGAACAGTACGAAATTACGAACACCAAACATTTCGTAATTCCGTACTTTTCGTATTTCGTATCCTTTTTTATTCCAAAGGATTATAGCCACTAATTACCTCAAGTCCATCCCAAAATCCATCTCCGTCGCTGTCGGGATTGGTGGGGTCGGTTTTATAGGTGTTGATTTCAAGATCGTCCATAAGGCCATCAAAATCCGAATCCGGATCCCACATACTTGTCCCGAGTTCTGTTTCTTTTGTATCGGGAATTCCGTCGCCGTCTTTGTCGTATGCATACCACTCAGGAATAATAATAGGTTCTTCGTCAACAATATCTATCTGCTCTTGTGCAGTATTACTTGATTCTGGAAGAAACGCAACATTTCGATTTCTAAAAAATCCAAAATACCAGACGCCAAGACCAATAACAGCACTACTAAGTGCCACTACAAGTATATTTCTAAGTGTATACATAGATACTAATTAATTTGACATTGAGTTATGCCCGAAATATCTTTTTTGATCTCACAGATATTTGTCTTGATCACGCCGTTGTTGATAGTAGTATTTATTAGATTACCTTTCAAATCATAGGCTTTATATTCATTTCCATTTTTTATCAAATTAAACACATGCCAATATGCCGCGTCGACATTGTTACTTGAGTCTGCATTGCTTAAGGAAAATGAAAGATCAGGTTTGTATATGGAGTACTCAGGGTTATCATTTTCATGATGATAATATACATCCACCCACACATCGGCATTCTTAAAATGATTTATCGGGCCATTTAATGAAGATACAAAGAAACCAATATTATTTAAGACCGACGAACTTGTAAATGTATAGGCCTGCACACCGGTGTTTCCTCGTTCAATCAAGTGATGAAAATAAATATTTTCAACTGATGTACAATCACTATCAGGCAACCAATAATTGAGGGCTTTAATGAGACTTAATTGAATTTTATTACAGGAATTAACTGGTTTTGTACTTGCATACAAAAAAACATCCGATTGTGTACCAATATATAAATTTCCCACAAACTTGAGATCCGGATTCTTTGATTTGTCCCAGCGAACCACGACCCGGACATCGTCCGGAGGTAGGGCGGGCGAGACCACGATTTCGTCTTTCGGGGCGGAGTATGGTAAATAATCACCTTCTTTAAATTTAATCTGATAAAATTCTGAACACTGTTTATTGACTACAAGACCTACGAGTGAATTATTATTAAATAAATCATACGACTTAAATAGAGAATAGCCATTATCAAAATTTAAAGAATCACCAGTATATAGTATTTTTCCAGAATTTGAGTATATATCAAAAAACATAGATTGTTCCCATTTTGCATCATCCATAGGAGCACCATTCGATTGGTCTCCGGTCATAACATTGAGTACTGCGATTTGTGGTTTTACGCCATTATCTGTTATTCCACATTCGACACAGTTAGATGTGTTGAGTATTGTGCAGCTAGTATCGCATGAAAGAGTACCTACGACGTCATTATTTAGACTATATTTTTCTTCCGACGTAATTGCATCATCACATGTCCATATATTGTTATCATCAAGGGTATTGACGAAGATAGTCTTTTGTTTTCCTGTTGCAAGATCTAAGGTATAATCACATTTTTCAAACCACTCTTCACTAAAATCCTTTGTACCATTCGCATTTGTATCTTTAAAATCAACTTTCTCATTTCCACAAAATCCATATACGGACTCGAGTGTTTCCACTTTACAATCATTGCGACAATAGGTGCAGGAACTATTGTAATCCGCGGTACAGACCACGCCATTTTGGGCAGTCCCGAGATCACACTGCTCGCTTGGTTGGTTTATTTTTCCGTCGCCACAGAGTGGGACGCTAATCTTGTCACATTTTGCAGAGCAGGTGTCGCCATCTTGGGTGTTGCCGTCGTCGCAGACTTCAGTACCTTCTATTTTTCCATCTCCACATACCGACGGCGCAGTATTCACTGTACAGTTATTTGTACACGCGTCAGTATTATTTTTGTTTCCATCATCACAGGCTTCATCCTTATCCCATTGGACAATCTTGTCTCCGCAGTAGCCTCCGAAAGATTGGCAGTCCCAGGAGCAGGAGCCGATTTTATTTTTACTATATGGCTTACATGCCATTGTCTGTTTAAAAGCATTAATAATATTACTAACATCTGCATCTACCTCAATAATTGCATTGGTTCCTCCAGCAAAAGCTATTTTATTTAAATTTATTTTATTATTATCATTCGCATTTACTGCCAAGACATATGTGTGTATATTTTTATTATATAATAGTTTGACAAGTCCTATAATCTTATCAATTCCCGGATTAGTATACTCTAATACCCCACAAATCCCTAGTGGGGGCAACGCACTCGAAGAGCTATCTCCAAGTAAAATCAAATTCTTAGGAAGACTATCATCTGTAAAGATAGTGGACTCATTATCTAAAACATATTTCAAAGACAAACCCATAGATTGTCCATAACCTGTCGCGGCAGTTATTTGTTCAAATGTATCAAAGACTGTGTCTTTTACAAAATTCGTCCCCATTGGTATCATTTCTACTGGATTACAAATATATTTATTTAAATCAGTGTAATCCGACAGACCCGGAAAAAAAGCAACACCTATATCTACTTCTTTGGTCATTTGATTTACAAAATCATTTGCCGCAATTATCTCTTCAGCCCAAGGCGCACTCCCATATCTGCCTAAAAGTAGATAAGCTTGTGCACGAGTAACATTTGTACCATCATCTAGATGTTTACATATACCCCCAACCGTATCACAAAACTCACCCACATCAAGCGTATCATTTCCACACAAAGGCTCTGTCAAACCGGTACAGGTACTATTACATTTTCCTATTTTTCCATTATTATTCCCATCATCACAGGCCTCACCCCAATCTTTTATTCCATTTCCACAGTTATTCTGGGGTAATTTACATGCGGAAGACATCCATTGGCAGTTAGAGCCACAGGTTAAGACTTTAACTTTATCAGAATTACATCCCACACTCGTGCCTGTTCCAGAAATCTGTTCCTTCCCTGGCGGATCACACTGCTCAAAGGCAGGGCTCAAAATACCATCGCCACAGCTGGTTTCGTAGAGACTGACGATATCATTGGATGTACACGATCTTTCAAATTTGATTCGATTATCAATGAATTGATTGATCAATAATGAATCACCCGGATAGGTGTTACCCAACAAAAACTCAAACGGCGCATAGATATTATAACTCTGAGTTGTGCTTACAAACTTGTACTCATACACCTGCGCAAACTGCGGACACTTGAAGGTCGAACTCGCAGAACTCCAGCACGTACTCGGATCATGATCTGAGCAACCCCGCCATTCATTCACTGGATCGACCGGAATCGCACCTGCTTTTTGGTTGAGCAAAGACCACGAATTATTCCATTTTGAATTGGAATATCCGGGCAAATAGGATCCACTTGCAAGATTGCCGACAAAAGCGGGCGTGCCAAAATTGGCATCAAAATACTTGTCTAGATTCTTTTGTGCTGTACTCAAATCTCGCAAACGAGTCAAGTCTCGAAAGAATTTTGTTTTGATGTTTGAACATACACCACTTAAAGTCGTGGTTGGGATACCATTATTTTGAAGACATTGTGAATCAGTAATACAACTCACATCGCTAATATCATTCATCACAATTCTATTCGTAATATTAGCAGTGCTATTCAAACATTTGCTATGATTCGTCAAATTGATATTAAAATTCAAATTATTCACCATCTGTTCAAAGGCCAACAATGATTTTTGTGATGCGTTTTGATTGATACCAAACAAATACACATTTCCCCACACAACACCATTAGACTCAACTGAGGTATCTACATTATGCGCACTCACATAAAAATTCGTCCCATCAGTCAAAGCTTCGTAGCCCCCCACACTCACGAGCTGCATATCCCCAAGCTCACCAAATTTGTCTATATACCACCCTTGCAATGTCTTATAAGAACCGTCAAGCTTGGGTTCATTTTTGAATACTTGAATACCGATGACATCTTCAGTAGTAGAGGAGAAAAATAAATAACGGCGTAAACTATCGGAAGGGTTAGTCGTACCAATGGCACCAAGTTGTGTGAGATCTTCAATAGAGACAACAGAATCAAATAGGGGCAAATCATCTGCTTTTGAGAGTGGATTATCGGCATCGGCACAATAATTGGTAAAAAAATTGAATTTGGTATCAGTAAAATTACCCAGAGAAACGCTGAGATCAGTAACAGAATTTTCCATTCCCGTATACGGCCATGGATTGCTACAATAAAAAGCCGTCATACCAAAAACCTTGGTAAATACCTTGCCAAGCTGATTATTTTCCAGATCTATATCTGCAGTAACCGTTACTTTTGACACCACATCCACATGGCCTTCGATGCCTTGTGATGTCGCGGTGGTAAATGGCGCGATTTGTGGAGATGTAGTCGGAAATAATTCAAACAATGTATTTTCCGGATGCCAGGTATATTTCCAATCATAGACACCGGCAAGCGCGACTATC
>JACPGR010000099.1 GCA_016182415.1 Candidatus Magasanikiibacteriota bacterium | reverse complement strand
GAGCAAAACCTTTGGGTCAACCAAGACCCCATTTCCAATGACTGATGTTGCGTTTGGAGAAATTACTCCTGAAGGAATGAGATGTAGTTTGTAGACTTTGTCGCCAACTACGACGGTGTGTCCTGCATTATTGCCACCCTGAAAACGGACAACATAATCAGCTGTGCGTGCGAAAAAGTCTGTAATTTTTCCCTTGCCTTCGTCGCCCCATTGGCTCCCAATGATGATTGTTATTTGTGATGCATTTTTTAGTGGCATAATAAATTTATTCATTTTTTAAGGTTTAGAAGCAGGAAGCTAGAAGCTGGATGCGGGAGTTTCTCGTTTCTAGCATCCAGCTTCTAGCTTCCTGCTTCCATGCCCAGCATCTACGTTATAGCCTGTACATCATGCGCCCCACTTTCTTTCATTCCCGCAGAACTAATGCGGACAAATTCTACATTGCGTTGTAATTCTGCGATGCTGTGTGAGTTGGTGTAGCTCATGCCGGATTTGAGGCCACCGACGAGTTGGACTACGATGTCTTCAACAGGGCCTTTGAATGGAACGATGGATTCAACTCCCTCGGGTACTACCTCTTTAAGGCTTTTATTTTCTTGAGATATTTTTTTTCGTTTGTTTGCTTGAGTGAAGCTTGCACTACCACGACAAATTTTGAATTTTTTGTCGCCCTTTGTCATGACAACTCCGGGACTTTCTGTCGTACCTGCAAACATACTACCAAGCATGACGGTGTCAGCTCCTGCACCAATGGCTTTGACAATATCACCTGATTTTTGTATACCGCCATCGGCAATCACGGGTACGCCATATTGCTTTGCTACTTTTGCGACCTCCATGACTGCAGTGAGTTGGGGCATGCCACAGCCCGTTACAATTCGTGTGATACAAATTGATCCGGGGCCCACGCCAACTTTGAGTCCATCTACTCCTGCTTCGCACAGTTCTTTTGATGCGTGGGCTGTGGCAATATTTCCTGCGATGAGCTGTACGTCTCCCACTGCATCTCGAAGTTTTGCGATGGCATTGAACATCAGATCGCTGTGTCCGTGTGCAATATCGATGACGAGTACATCTGCCCCTGCACGCACGAGTTCTTGCGCACGTTCGATGTAGTCTCCATGCACACCGACCGCAACACCGACGACCAAGTGTCCATCCTCATCTCTGTTTGCAAGGGGGTATTCGATGATGTGTTTGATGTCGTCACTCGTTATTAAACCCACAATTCGGTCATCGTGATCAACGAGTGGAAGTTTTTCAATTTTGTGATCTGAAAATATTTGTTTTGCTTGGGCAAATGTTGCGTATGCATCTCCGACAACAAGTTTTTCCCGTGGGGTCATAATATCTCGGACGAGTTTGGTATCATCACTTGCAAACAAAAAATCACGTCGAGATAAGACACCTTGGAGTCTGTTGTCTCCATTTGCGACAAGAAGTCCGGTAATACCAATTTCAGCAATATAATTTTTTGCTTCACCGACAGTTTTGTCCGGGTCGATCGTGTATGGGTGTTCAATAATGAGATTTTGTGCGCGTTTTACTTTTTTTACTTCTTCGACATTATCTTCTATCGACATGAAGCGATGCAAAATTCCGATGCCCCCCAAACGCGCCATCGTAATCGCCATTTCAGACTCAGTCACCGTATCCATGTTTGCGGTGACAAGTGGAATATTGAGTGATATTTTTTTGGTGAGTCTCGTGCGCGTATTTGCTTCACTGCGAGACGTAAGCGAGGAACGACGAGGGACAATGAGAACATCGTCGTAAGTGAGAGCGAGGGGGATGTGCATACCTTGAATGAAGAATTAAGAATGATGAATGAAGAATATTGAACGAATATTTTGCGAATATTAGACAAATATTTGACGAATATTATTGTGATTGGGTATTGCACAATCTGTGGAATCCATTTCAATCTGCGTAATCAATGTTTTAAAATACCACCTATCTATGGGGTGGTATCTGGGTATGCTAAATTTGTGTGTATTTGAGCCCTCCTGCTAAGCTTGGAAATCGTTTTTTCATACGAGAGTATTGTAGCAGAGTGGGGGGAGGGGTGCAAGCTCTATGGATTATCTTGTCTAAGCTCTTTTATTTTTTCTGCAATTGCTTCCATTCTCGCTGTCTCAGCTTCAGAGAGTTTAATTTTTCCTTTCGTATAGAGTAAGATGCATATTCTGAGGCATCTCCAACAGATAGCCCCAAACTCGTTAAACTATGAATAATGTCAAGAACATTTTCAGTACTATTTGGTGAGAATTTTCCTTCATGTTCAGACATCACTAGTGTCCGGTTAACTCGTTTTTTAACTAATTTTGACTTACTTTTTTGCTAAGATTAGCCACTCAAAAATTTCTAAAAAAATCAAATCGAAAAATACATTTTTCTCAAATTATGGCTTAGTGTAGATTATTTTTTAAGGTGTCAGGAAAGTTAACCGGACACTAGTGGTTCAGACATATATTTATTTAGTGTATTAATTTTGTTTTTCTGTCTCACACTGTTCCCCTCGGCAACATTCATCAATATTGATACCGCAACTCGCACATTGTCCGTGGCCGTGGGTCCAGATGAGGGTGAGTGGGGAATGGCAGTAGGGGCAATTTTTTGGGTTCATAAAATATGCGTTTTTCATCGTAAACTCCTAAGTTTCTTTTGCATTACTATCTTCCTTAATTAATAAATCAGCAATAGGTCCAGCTTCTTGTTCGGTGAATTTATGTGAAATATGTTGGGGATTTGAATTCAAAATATATTCATCGGTAATATGCGAAAGTCCAGGTAGGTCGACCCTAAATGAACCTTTAGTATAGTCTTTATCAGCATCTAAAATGTCATATGCATGTTTTGCCCATGTGAGAATTTTTTCAATAGCTGTTTGCGCGTCAATACCGCGCTCTATAAGTGCCTTATATACATATGGGGCAAAAGTCCAAAAAATGGTAGTATTGGATCCCTCATCTCCTAAAAGATAATTTGCTGACAATATATTATTATCATCACTAATAGAACCATCAGATATTTTATTTTTCTCTTCTTCAAAAATGGTTGTTGCATTTCGTATAAAAGAAATAGCAAAATCCTGTTCAACACCAGGTCTTTCTAAGAGTCTAATAAAATGAGATAGGTGCCTACCAGATTTAACCAATGTAGGATTCTCGAGTCGTCTTACAATAGCGGGAGATATATTTAATTCTGCCATTTTATTTTGTAAAATAGGGTGCTGTATATTATAATTCTTCCATACAATCACTGCTTGTTTATTACTAAGTCTACCAGCCTCCATCACTTCTTGAAAATCAATTCTAGGTGTTCTGCCGTGTTCCCCCCCCCTGTTGTTTGGTATGTCTCCCATATTGTGCTGTTTTTAATAATTTGTATAAAAGTATTGAACTATTTTTTACCGGGATTCCCGGTAAAAGTCAATAAAGTGCCCAAAAAGCTCAATTCCCGGTCATTTTTAGCCAAATTTTGAGCCTAAAAAATCGATTTTGGCACTTATACAAGCCTCTCCCGCAACATCTTCTCCACCACTTCAGGATCTGCACTTCCTTTGCTTGCGTTAAAAAATTAATCTCGTTCTAGCATATAATCTACAACAATATTTATTATTTCTTGTACAGTAGTGGAGCAATCTTTAAACAATAATATATCAAATAAATTTGTATCGTAGGTTCTAATTAAATCACTAATGAGTGCGTGAATAAAAGATTGAGTTGCAGAATTAACTCCAGAAAAATTGAGAATTATCTGCTCTCCTTTTGATAAAATCGGAATGATTTGGTTGAGACGAATGTCTCGTGCAATATCTTTATTTTCTGCAAACTCGCCAACGAGGGGAAATAAATTAATAGTCTTCATATGAATTGAGGTCTTTTTTTATAGCGAGCTTTTTTTCGGTCGCGGACAGTCTGAGAGTATGTAGTTCTAATGAGTGAAAGTAGATTTGCAAACTCTTGTGTTTCGTTTAGAGAAATATCTATGCCCACCGCAGTACCTTGAAAGTATGGATAATTTTCAGCTGAGGAATGTCTGTCATTAAATGGATCGGCATTCAATTTTTTTATTCGACTCTTGAGTAATTTGTACATTGCGGTACCACTATAAATCATGAAATAATCATGATTTACTGTTGCGATTGATTTGGTAAAAAACAAACCTGCCCCTGCATTGAATTCAGTGCCACCTTCTTTTGAAGTGGTTCCCGTAATACCGGGTATAAGTGCCAGGCGGATGGCTTCTAAATCTGTATGTACAATATGAGATCTGCTAATTGTTTTTTTGATTCCAAGACCAGTATCTGCAATACCAATTCTGATCATATTGCTTCTCGTATGATATTGTGCAGATACAATGGCGCCATTTTTTGACTGAGCATGCTCAAGTACATTTCGAACAAGTTCACTGATGACATATCTTATAGAGTTTGTTTGAATCGGTTCTAAATGAAGTAGGGGAATCATTTCGGTGATAAAGGCACTGAGCTCATCAGAATTTTTTATTTGTGTGAGTGGTACAAAGCGACCCGCTGATTCGTGTTCGGAGATATTCATTCCTGAATCAATTCCCAAAAATTTAAATAAACCCATTCTCTCAAGATAATGAGCTGATTTTGCGGTCAATTTTTCACAGTGTATATGTGCAGGCTCAATTGGTAGGCCGAGTGCGGCAATAAGTGAAAGCACAATAGGATGTACGGAAATCCAATTTTCGTTTGCGGTTAGTATTAGTTCATTGGGATTAGAAAAATTAATACCTCGCAAAAAAGGATCAATATTGCCAATAAATGCACTATTTGGGATGTGTAATTTCATAGTACCCGGAATTAGTATTTGAGTCTATTTTACCGGGAATCCTGGTAAAAGTCAATAATATGCCCAAAAAGCTCAATTCCCGGTCATTTTTAGCCAAATTTTGAAGATAAAAAGTCTAAAAATACCACCTATCTATGGTGGTATCCGTGTACGCTAAATTTGTCTGTATTTGAGCCCTCCTGATAGGCTTGAAAATCGTTTTTTCATACGGGAGTATTGTAGCAGAGTGGGGGGAGGGGTGCAAGGGCTTATTTTTTCCGTTTGTGTTTTATATATTCGATAATCGCCGGTATACAAGATACTCCAATAATGAGAAACACAATAAGTGTCAGATTATCTTGTACAACAGTCAAGTTACCAAAGAAATATCCGGCAAAGACAAAAATGCCGACCCATGTTATACCGCCAATAATATTGTAACTCAAAAAAGTCATGTAATTCATGTTTCCCATGCCTGCGACAAATGGAGCAATGGTGCGAACGATAGGCATGAATCGTGCAAGCACAATTGTCTTTTTTCCATGATGTTCAAAAAATAATTTTGTTTTTTCCAAATGTTCTTGTTTGATAAAACGTACAAATATTTTTTCTCCAAAATAATGTCCAACCCAGTAGTTCACGGTGTCTCCTAAGATGGCTGCGCTTGCAAGTAGAATAAATAAGAGGTACGGGTTTAGAGACCCACTCGCGGCAAAGGTGCCGGATACAAAAATAAGCGAGTCTCCAGGTAAAAATGGGGTGAGTACAAAACCGGTCTCCATAAAGATGATACCAAATAGGAGTACATAGACCACATTTCCAAATTGTGTGATAAAGGTAGCGAGATATGTATCTGCATGAAAAAGAATGTTGAGGAGGGTTTCGGACATAGGGTGGGTAGTTACCTAATTTATTTGAATTACGAAACTATAGATAAACCAATTTAAGTCTGTATTGAATGGATAGCTTGACTTTTGGCATCTTGAAGATGTGCGAAGTCTTTTTTTTGTAAATTAGCAAATTGATACTTTAGTCGTTTTGCATCCAAATATTTAATCTGAACCAGCAGTGCACATTGATTCTTTCCTCTTGAATCAAGAAAATTATAATAATGGTTGTTTAAGCTAGTCTCTCCCGCAACATCTTCTCCACCACTTCAGGATTCGCACTTCCTTCACTCGCTT
>JACPGR010000097.1 GCA_016182415.1 Candidatus Magasanikiibacteriota bacterium | reverse complement strand
GCTACACGCAGGAAAAAGGAAAGCTCGAATTACTCGCGCGTGGAGTCAAAAAAATTACCTCAAAAAATTCAGCTCATCTCGAGCCCTTTTCCCTCGTGGATATCGACATTGCATATGGTAAAGAAATTGATTATGTGACGACGGTGCATATTATTGAGTATTTTGCGCATATTCGAACTGATCTACACAAAAGTCTTGCCTCGCAGTATGTCGTGTCGCTTACAGATAAGTTGACGCGGGTAGGGGAGAGAGACGAACGGATTTTTGCACAGCTTGAAAAATGGATCAGGTATCTTGATACTCATGAAGAATTCAATTTGGTATTGATAGATTGCTATATTGTTACATTGTTATATTGTTTGGGGTTTTCAATTTCATCAGCCAACACACATGTTGCAGAACCTACTAAACAAATATTGGAATTACTGGAAAAAGGGGATTTGGAAGAGGTTACAAAGCTCAATCTGTCTACTCAAAGCTATCAAAATCTACATTCTTTTATTTATAAGTATTTACTCTATCATACTGAGCAAAAAGTGCTCGATTGGGCTAAGACTTGTGTAATTTAAAGATTTTGTGTAGTATAACTATTCACGTATCATGAAACACATATCACGTAACAAACTTAGAGATATGTTGAGATAATATTGAGATACATTGAGATATTGTGATTAAATCTATCTCAATCTATCTCAATCTATCTCAATATTATCTCAATATTATCTCTATATATCTCAACCATATCTCAATTTTATCTCTATATTATCTCTATATTATCTCTATATTATCTCTATTTATTCACCATTTCTCTATGCACACATTCATCAAAGACATCTCAACTAAAGTCGATCAAGAAGTCACGCTCAAAGGCTGGCTCAACAACAAACGATCTTCCGGAAAAATCGCTTTTCTTGAGATTCGAGATGGCAGTGGATTTATCCAAGCCATAGTCGTCAAAGATTCAGTTGGAGAAGCACTGTGGAATTTGGTTGAAAATTCTACACAAGAATCGTCTGTTGTCGTTACCGGAACAATTTCAAAGCACCCTAAACAAGAACACACGTACGAGTTACAAGTTGCTAGTTACGAGTTACTTCACAAGTCCGAGGAATATCCGATTGCCAAAAAAGAACATGGCCCAGAGTTTCTCATGGAAAATCGTCATTTGTGGTTGCGTAGTAAACGTCAATGGGCGATTTTGCGTATTCGAGATGTTGTTGAAACTGCAGTGAATGAATATTTGCACATGCAAGGGTTCATCCGAACTGATTCACCGATTTTTACACCGAATGCGTGTGAAGGAACGACCACTTTATTTGCAGTCCCATATTTTGATTTGGGAGAAGCGTATTTGTCACAATCAGGGCAATTGTATAGTGAGGCTGTTATTTCTTCAGTTGGTCGGTGTTATGATTTTGGACCCGTGTTTCGCGCGGAAAAATCTACTACAAAGCGTCATTTGACTGAGTTTTGGATGATGGACGCCGAAGCTGCCTTTGTCCTACATGATGAGAATATGGATTTGCAAGAAGGGCTGATTAAACATATTGTAACATCGTGCCTTGAAAAATGTATTACAGAGTTTTCGATTCTTGAACGTAACCCTGAGCCACTTAAGGCAGTTGTTGAAAAACCTTTTACGCGTTTGACCTATGATGATGCAATCAAAACACTCAATGAAAATGGTTCTGATATTAAGTATGGCGAAGATTTGGGAAATGATGATGAGGTGATTTTGACGCAGAATAGCGAGGTGCCTGTTTTTATTCACAAATGGCCAAAAGCGATCAAGCCTTTTTATGTCAAACGTGATCCTAATAATGATGAACTTGCTTTAAATGTTGATTTGATAGGTATTGAAGGTTCTGGCGAACTGATTGGTGGAGCGCAACGTGAAGACAACATTGATTTTTTACTCGAACGAATCAAGCATGAAGGTTTGAATGAAGCGGATTATGACTGGTATCTTGATTTGCGCAAATATGGTTCAGTGCCACACTCGGGTTTTGGTCTGGGAGTCGAGCGTATGGTGCGATGGATGTCGGGGGCGGAGCATATTCGCGAATGTATTCCATTTCCACGCGTGGTGAATCGGGTGAAACCGTAGTCACCTGACCACTCCGCCCGAGGCGGACCAGCCTTGGGCTGGCTGACCACTTTACCACTTTACCATCTAAAAACATATATGGAAGAAATTAGAACTATTACGGAAATGAATATAATACCTGAGCATGAACGTGTTGCATTACAGAGATTGGATGAATTGTATCAGACTATAGATGCGGTTCGTTTACGGGAGGGAGAAGATGAAGTGCGATCTGCAGCAAATATTTTGTTTCTCAAACTCCCTTCTGTTATGCTTCTCAAGTCTCGAGAAGAAATGTTTACGTGTATAGATGAGGTGCTTGGGTATCTCAGAAAAGAAGATATTTTAAGTAACATACGACCCAAAAATAAGAATAAAAGATCAGAATTTAATACAGCTGTTGCCAACTATCGGGGAAAATTGGAGAATTTTAAACAACAATTTTTAGATCCTGAATACAGAGTTTCCGTTGAAGAAATTCCTGAGGGAGGCTTGGGTATATTTTCTGATAAATTAGGCGAGGATAGTGGAGATTAGACAAGATGGATAATTAATTGTGTAGATCAAAAATGACTGAAAGGTCATTTTTTGTAATTGTAGGGGATAGGCATGCCTATCCCCTACAATTACAATTATGGTTACAGACGACACTATTTATTCTATTTGTTGTATGTTTCAATACATACAATATGGACATGTGGTAGGAGACTGTGGACAGTAGACAAAAATACTATGACACAACACATATTTTGTGCTATACTTACTTCCATATAAAAAAGACGACTAATTTCATATCCCATGAGTCGTTTTGTTCTCGCACAAATTGCTCGAGTAACGCAGATTTTGTCTGCTATGTTGCCAAAAAAATTATCCAGGTATCACTACCGGGTGTTTTTTGTTTTTTTGCTCGTTGTTGGATTGGTCTTTGGTACGCAGTTTGTTTTTGCGCAAGATATCGCAGGGGATCTATTAAAGGGAATATCATGGTTGATGCTTGCGATTGCAAAAATTTGTATTGTGCTGACGATATTTTTTCTCAGATTTTTCATCACACTTGCGAGTTACAATAATTATATTGATGTGAGTGTGGTGAAGCTTGGCTGGGTCATGATTCGAGATGTGGCAAATATGTTTTTTGTCGTCGCTTTGCTTATTATTGCCTTTGCGACTATTTTAGGTCTTGAACAATATGAATGGAAAAAAGGCTTGGTCAAGCTCATCATCATGGCGATTTTTATCAATTTTAGCAATTTAATTGCCCAGCTCATCATCGATGTCGCACATGTATTCACCATTACCTTTCTTAATGCCATTTCTGCGACTGCCGGCGGAAATCTCATCAACATGTTTAAACTCGAAAAAATAATGAGTATGGCGACTGGCGCGAGTTATGGCACGAGTGCCGAACAGGTGACGATCGAGGTATTAGGCGCGTCGGTGGTAGCGACTTTTTTTGCAGTTATGTCTGCAGTGGCAGTGGGTTCGTATGTCATTGTCATGGCAATTCGCGTGGTGGTTTTGTGGGCGCTGATTATTTTGTCCCCGCTTGCTTACGTGCTCTATGCGATTCCAAAGGGCGAGAAGTATGCCCAAGAATGGTGGTCTGAATTTACCAAATATGTCATCGTCGCCCCAGTCATGGTATTTTTCTTATGGCTTGCCTTTGCGACACTGGGCTCTGGAGATATTGCTAATCAGATTCAAAGTACGGCTGGTGTGGTGCCTTTGCAAGAGGGGAATGAACAGCTCAAGATCTCATTGTCTGAAGTGTCGACCTGGGAAAATATGTCGAATTTTTTGATTGCCATGGTATTTTTGATGGTCGGTTTGAAGCAAACCCAAGCGACCGGTGTCGAGGGATCCGGTATCGTTTCAGGTGCGGTGAATTTTGGTAAAAAAGTCGCGACGATTGCGACGGGGTATGCAACGGGGAGGTGGCTCGTGGGGAAGGGGACGGATACGGCGAAGAAAGGGCTTAGTGCAGGGGCGTATTATTTTCCAAAGGTGGGTGGAAAGTCTTGGGAACAACGAGGAAAGACAATTGCGACTGATGTGAAGGGGTGGTGGCATCTTAAGGCTGCGGGACTGACAAAAGATCGATTGCAAGATCAGGTAGAGCTTGGAAAAAAGAAACAACAATTGTCTCCGGAGGCGCTTAATCTTGCCCATGAAATAGCTACGCTTGAGGGCCAGAGGGGATTGGCTCAAAAAGAAGGTAATATGGGGAAAGTAGCGGAATTAGATAAACAATTGAAAGAAAAAAATGAAGAAAAAAATTCATTTGGTGAGGGTCAAGTTACTATAAAGATCAATACGTTAAAAGCGGAGATAGAAGATCTTGAAACTAAAAGAGATGCAGATGGAACCACTAAAGTAGAAAAAATGGCTATAGAGAAAGAATTAAAGCAGAAACAAAAAGATTTTGAAGATATAAATGATAATCCTGAAAAGCAAAAAGAAATTGCAGATAAAGAACAGAAGGCTTTGATCGATGTGATAGAGCATGAAAAGCGAGTTACCGCCGCACAAGGCAAAGGACTTGGTGTTGTTGGGTGGGTTGCCTCTGGTGGTATCAAGCGTCAGCGTCGAATGGGTAAATCTGAAAAGACCGCAAAATTGGCTGAAGAAGTTGCCTACAAACGAACCGGATCTGATTCAAATTTTCATGGACTCAAATGGATGGGTATGAAAGATATGGACCGTAGTCTCAAAGGTATTCTTGAGTCTGAAGAAGAGCGAAGTGACGCAAAAACTTCTGAAATGTCCTCTGCTGCAAAATATTCTACTAGCACTCTAGCTCGATATAAAGATGGAAAGTGGGAACATGGTAAAGAGAGGGTTGCTGATCAGGTAGCAAAACACAAAATAAAAGCCGAAATAACTCAAGAATCCTTAAAAGGGGTGGAGCTTAAGGCTCGGGTGCAACTCATTTCTAAGGATGGGGCTGGGAGTTTGTTGAGTCAGTTGGCGGCTGCGAAAGGAATCGCGGCCAATTTTCAGGATACAGTTCAAGGAAAAGAAGAAACATCTGTATCAAAATTCCGTGAATCTCGAGATCAAGCAGTATTTGAAAAAATCGAACAGGCTAAAAAAGCTGCATTAGGAGGAGAGCAAGTAGACGAACAAATACAAGAAGCAAAAAGTTCGATTGAAAAGACACAAGCTGAGATTGGGGCAGTGATTGGGTTACCAAAGGATATTGAGAATATTATTAAGAGTCTTAAAAATCCTGAAGACCAGGCATTTGCCAAATCACGTGCACAGGTGGCTATGGGAAAAATAGTTGCGGAAAATGAGCAGAGAGAGGAATCTGAAAAAATGAAACCAGAGGATATGGCAAAAATGTTCGCTGAACGATTGGCTGACCAGTTGAAGCAAAATGAAGAAAAAATGAAAGATAAAGATTCGGTGAAAACAGCTATAGGTAGTTTGACTGACAGTGCAAAAAAACCTGAAGAGGCTTTTGTCAAAAATATGTCAATACTTATAAAAGAGCGACCAATTGGATTGCCAGAAAATATAGAAAAAATTATAACGGATTTAAATGTAATGAATCCCGAGGCAGGCGCAACTATCAAATTACAGACACAGCAAATAATGAGAAATTTGGTAGAAGAAAATGATAAAAAAGAGACTAGTGAAAAAATGACAGAAGGTGACATGGCTAAGGAATTGGCTACAAGGTTGCAGACAGCTTTTAATAATTTTGATCCGGGAATGATACCTGATAAAAGTGCATTACGTGGTGTTAGCGCTTCATTAGATAAACAAATTTTTAATCCTAGCAGAGATTTTACTCAAGGACTTGAAGAGTATCAAAGAAGTTACTCAGCAAACAAGGAAGGAAATGACAACATGCCTAATAAGCTTGGAGAATTGAGTACACAACAAAAAAATCTAGAGGCACTCGAAGCTCGGAAGAAAGGTATATCAGGTCAACTTAGTGAAGCTCGAGCAACCGTTGAAGGTACTAAACAAGCAATTGAAGAAAAGGAAAAGGAAAAAGCTACTTTGCCGGAAAGTATAAAATCTCTTATCAGGAATCTAGAAAATTTTAAAGATCAAGAATTTGTCCGATCACATGCAGGTATGATTATGGGGCAAATAGCTGAAGAAAATGACAAGCAAGAGTCTGATAAAAAAATGACATCTGAACAAATGGCGAAGTTGTTTGTAGAACAGCTTAAAGGGTATTTGGATGAAAATAAAGAAGATTTTAAAGATCCTGAAACAGGATTCAAATTACTCGCTGATCTCGAAGTTGTAGCACAAAATCCTGACGCTGATTTTGTGACTAAAACCAAACAAGGTTTCACCAATCGTGCCACAGTTCAATCTGAGATTCAGGCATTGGAAAAAAACTTAAATACGCAAAGAGGTCTTGTCGGTAAACTATTAGCAGATGAGAGCAAGGCGGTACTGGCTTCAATAGAGAAGCTTGAAAAAGCAGGTGAAATACCTGAATGGCAGTCTGCGCGTGCTCAGGCAGAACGAGAACATAGCGCGCTCTTTTATCGACGAGGCAGATCTTCATTGATGAGTCAAGCATCTCAGCGTCATATTTATGACAAACATGGTATTACTAGTCCGGATACTTCTGATGTAGAATTGACTGAAACCTTGGTTGCGAAAGAATTCAAAAACATGAACTATGAGACGACGGTCGATAACTTGCGAAGAAACAGGGCTATTATTGGTGCAAAAATGGATAGAGGTGAAAAATTGTCGCCCGAAGAGAGTGCGATGGTTCAGGCATTATTCATGCGTATGCACAATGAGGCATGGGTTGATGATGGAATAACTGATCATAAAAAACGAAGTGGCAAAGCAGAAGCAGTAAAATTTTATGCTCAAGTTAAGGCACACAAAGATGGTAAAAAACTTGATTTTAATGTAGAGGGAGATGAACAAAAAAAATACATTGAAAGTGCTATGAATGATTTGCAGAGACATCAAAAAAGTGGTGCTGGAGGTTCACTTGGTCAGGCACAAAAAGATTCTCTTGCCAAATTTATGCAAGGTATATTAGGTGATCAGGCAAGCACTTTGATTTCAGCACTCAAATCTGATGCAAATTCTGGGATTGCTTTACAACAAATCACTGATATATTAGGTAAAAAGCAGAGCCAATTTCAAAATTTTTCAGCTGAATTACAAAGTGCAATAGGTACAACAGACATTGATAGGGTTCAGGTAGAAGTTTTGAAAAAATTGAGGCAGAGCATGGGTGATCAACGAACATTGGATGAGCTTATTAATAAGATAAGATAATATAAACATATGGAAGCAAAAGATCCTAAAATTTTTACTAAAAATCCTGATTTACTTTATAAAAAAGTTGAAGATTTGGATACCTTCGGTATTGTAGAGGCAAATCCACGACGTGCGGAATTTGATTGGAAGGATGAGACTAGTTACGTGGATAAAGCACAAGATGTTACATTGCTTGCTGCCACTCAATATAACTATACATGGCTGAGTGTACACCATGATATTCGAGATATCCTAGATGCATATACTAAATACTCAGCGAAGTTTGGTAAAAAACTTTCAAAAGATTTTTCTCCTGAGAGATTGTATCAGATGTTAGAGTTTGGTACTTCGGATCGTTTAGTTTTTAATGTTAATGATGATTTTGGTCAGGCAACCGGGGAGCAAGTCGATTTGTATGATTTGGTGCGTTTTTCACGCATTCAAGAAGCAAATCACATGCTTGAGCCTCGTAATCGATTCACTGATAGCGAGTTAGAGCAAAAATTTTTTTTAGGAGAACCGTTGATCAAAAAAATAAAAAATCCTGCGGTGTATGCAGAAAATGAAATTAGTGAAATTGATTTGCGAACGGTCATCGCGGATTGCACAGTATCTAGGGAGGAAATTGTATATTATAAAAAAATTATTGCAGATAACCAGCTTGCCTTGCAGATGGATAGTAATTTGCGTGATCCATCAATCACTATTCATCATGCTGAAAATGGAGGGCATAGTCAGTTTTCAGGAGAGCTTGGCTTGTATATTCCGGTTGGTGTAGAAGCTGCAAAGGGGTATGTACGGGCTGATGTAAAAAAACAACCTGCGGGTTTTAAAGCTAAAGGCCATGTACATGAAATAGGATGGTATGAAGAAAATACCTCTACGTTGGTAAAAATAGAAGCACAAGCCTATGAAATATGGCGTGGCGCAGTCAAGAGTACTCGTACTCATGAGCAAACGGATGTACGTATGTACCACAATCTTGTGGGGCTTTCCTCTGGAGAGCATAATCCATTTTCTGATCGTAAACGAATGAGTTTTCATTTTGGAAGCAACGGAAAAGGTAAAATATATAGCGCGATGAAAAATCATTATAACGAAAAAATGAATGATGTTCGTGGATATGGAATAACGAAAGATGAAATAGGAGATAAAATAGCAACCGATGTGGTAGGAGTTGCCTTTGCACTTAATCCGATTGATTGGGTTATGAGTTTTTCATTGGCGTCCGGTATTAGTTCTCCACAAGATTTGATTAGACCTGAGGCAATGAAAGGTGAGGGAAAGAGTGGTGAGTGGTCAAAAAAACCAGTATTTATTTTTGATGCACTGCATGTTAAAGGTTTTGATGATGTGGATAAAACATATCAATTTGATCCAAATGAGACTAATACAGGATATGGAAAGATAACTTTGCGAGGGATACCGGCACTTCGAAATTATTTTCAATGGAGGATAGAACGTGGTGAGATACCGGGCATTGAGAGAAGTTTTAATATTGCTGCTGATGGTGTTACTAAAGAAGAGGAGGACAGGATTGATCTGAAAGAGAAAGAGGCAGAAGATAAACTTAAAAATAAAGAGCTATTGAAAGAATGGTCGGTGACTGAAGTAGATGCATTTGCTGAAATCACCAAAGCGGTATTTGGAGATCAGGCGACTGCACTTTTAGAGACATTACTTAGTGGAATTGGTGCTCCATCTGTTGTGATGGAAGAGAATGGTAAAGAGAAAACCTATACTTTTAATGATCTTAAATCTCTTACGGATTTTGTTACTAAAAAATTGGAAAAAACTGATATTTCAGCGGATATTGCAAATACATTGGTACGGAGCTGGACACATGCTACCTCTGATGTTTCTGAAGTAAAAAAATATGCCTCGCAGATATCGCATCTGTATTCCATGGTGTTATATGGCATGAAAGAAGTCGGTTTGAGTTTACACAAAAATGGTAAGCGTGTACTCGATAAATTAGGAAATTCTTAATAATCGGTATGTCTCATATTCAACACCTCAACATTTCATTTGAAGATATTTTAGAAAAAATTAAGCTTGCAATTGAAGCAGGTGATTTGGGTATACTTGAAAAAATAATCTTGAAAGAGAAAATGGCACAACTGGATGATGAGACATGCTATGTGTTACATTTTCTACTTGATTTTGAAACGGATAATCCTCCTGTCACCTATGATGCCTCAATCCATGTGATTCATTCACTCAAAAAGATGGTTGATTTGCTGAGGGATAATATTAGGGTATATAAAGTTTTTGATCATCAAGAGGTGTTTACCCGGATTAATGACCAACAGCAATTGGCTACGGACGAGATGAGGAATCGTTTTATTGTAACCTTTTATGAACTTTTGATTCGGCCTCAGCCTCTTTTGGCACGTGCGATTCTTGAGGTACTCGAAAAAGTTAGTGAGAATAGATTTATTTTTGAAAATCTAGCGCAAGACGATAAAAAATTGTACAGACGGATATATACTTCTATTTTGTTATTATATTTTAACACTTCATCTGATATTTCCAAAAAGTTATTTTTAAAATCTCCATTTTTTGTGTTTGGAATTCAAATTGGCTTTGACGTGCATGGTGCTTTTAAAGAATATGTACAATCTTATACCACCTTTATTTTGAGAGAAAATTTAAGCCTCAATTTTGCCTCCGACATTGCGATAAACAAAACAAAACTAGGAAAAATATTAGGTGGTGCAGAAGTGACGGTCGAAGATTGGGTGAACATGCTCAAAGAAGGGATTGAAAAAAATGAAGTCGAAAATCGAGAAATACTGATTGAATTAATGAGCAAAAATCCAGATATTTTGGTAAATCTTGAATATAATCAAAATGTAATAAAACAAATTTTACTCTTATACTACGACCTCGTCGCCGGAAACTTTATTCTCGAAGACGACGGTCGTGAACCAGTCGAAAAAATCATGGAACAAATGGCGCACGAACAGGGTATTAATCTTGAAGCTGAACGACAAGAACATAGTCTTCCATTTGGCGAGCAATTATCTAGTCATACACAGGATCTTTATGAGTGGATTATAGATATTCAAACTCAGAATCTGTTACTTAAATGGTTGGATGATTACACGACGAGTAGTTCAAAACATAAAGCACTTGTAAATTTGTTCATCAGTAAAAAAATCGTTCTCGATAATGAACAAAACATTTCAGCGCTTCTTGAACTCACTGACTTTCTCAAACAAAATGGATTTAGTGATGAAGATGACTTAATTTATTTCAACGAACAAACAAATAAATTTGAATGGAATAAATAGCTTATGACAGACGGGCAAATACAACCCACCATCCTCATCAAAAAACCCGACGGCACCTCAGTCCGGGTAACTTTGGATGAATTCAAAAAAATGCGGAGTGGGGCGCAGTCTTCGGTCGCGACACCTCAAACGCAGATTGAAAAAGAAAAAATAATTGAAGAACCTTCGTCCTCCGTACCCGCCAAATCGGCGGGGAAGGAGGAGCCTCACGAACTCGCCACCACCACCCCCGTCTCAGACATCTTCATCAACGAAGCCAAAGCAAACGCATGGACACCCGAAGATCACCGTTCACCCCTCGAAGAAGACGACACCGAAATTCAAACCTTGAAAAATCAAGGAGTAGAACATACAATCTCTGAAGTAAAAATGACCCCTACAACAATAGCCGGACAAATCCCAAGAGAACTCATGCCAAGATTCAACGCACTTGTGCTGTCCTACAAAAAAGGCGTGCGTAGTGATGAACAGTTTGTCGAATATATACGTCGAGATGTCGCACACGGAGGTCTGGGGATTACACAGGATGCAGACGCACGTCAGCTCTTGGAGGAAGTACAGCAAAAAACAAAGGTGATTCAAAAACGTATTCCACCACCTACCGCACACGCACCTACGATGACACCGACCGAGTCAGTTTTAATACCAGTAGCTCATACAGGGTCCAGCACAATTCCAAATACTCCCGAAAAGAAATTTTCTCCATCTCCCCCATCAGTCGTGCATGACATGGTACAAGTCTCGACACAACAAACGACATCCCCACAAGATGAAATCCGGAATTTTTCACTACTTGATTTTCGCCGATTATCAAAAGATCCTCATGTAGCGTCCTCAATGCTTCATACCAAATTTGAAGGCTGGAAAGAAGATTCTTTTTTGCTTTATATGAAAACGATTGATGCGTGGAGACATAGTCCACTCCATGCACTCTATATTGATCGTACCATCGAGTCCTACCGCGCGCATATTCCAATAAAAGATTTCCTGACACGAGAATCACCGGGAGGACTTACGATTCAAGAATATATGGGAATAGTGGAAGTGAATGGGCGTTTAGTGGTATAATGGATACGAAATACGAACTGTACGAAATTACGAAACTATAAAATAGTATGGAGGATCTAAAAAATAAACATGAAGAAATTATTTATGCGTTTGTTGATAGTCAGAATTTGAATTTGGGAATTCTTGGGTGTGGATGGAAGTTGGATTTTGGAAAGTTTCGATTATATTTGAGAAATAAATATAATGTAAAAAAGGCGTTTTTGTTCATTGGGTATATACCGGGTAACACACCACTTTATCAACGATTACAAAATCAAGGATATATTTTGATCTTTAAAAATGTGTTGGCAATTAAAAAAGGTGATGGTGTCACCTATAAAGGAAATGTTGATGCTGAATTGGTTTTACACTCAATGATACAATATATAAATTATAACAAAACTGGCTCTTCGTAAATTATTGTGGGTAAAGCTCTAACTTTCCACAAAAGAATAAAATTGTTGTTCTGTAGTTATTAAAGTTTCTAAATCCTCTGGCGTTTGCTTTTAAATTTTGAATCTTTGAATTGAGTCCCTCTCCCACGGCGTTAGTTATTCGGTGAATTATGTATGCAAGTAGTCCCGGTGTATGTCGTTTAAGTAATTTTGCCACGTTAATTATTGATGGAATTCTTGAATGTGTTGCCCAGAAGTACCATTTTGTAAAGAATTTTTCCGCTGATTTTGGATAAAGATATGTCCAGAATTGACCGAAGGCTTCTTTGATAGCCCATGCTCTTGAGACCTTCAATGTGGTGGATTTCAGTTCTTTAAATTTGATTGTTTCTTGTTCTGTCCAGTTTTGTTTGTTTTTTAACCACAGGTATTTTGTGTGAGTTAAGATGTGTGTTCCGTTCCGGAGCAATAATGTATGTTCTCGTTTACGTGCCGTATCCACTGCTTTTGTGAGATAGCTTTTGATATGATATTTATCATGCACAATAAGCGCGTGGGGGAGAATTTCACTGCTGGCAGACATAAATGCTTTCCACATGTCCATAGCCACTGCTTTAATTTCTCCTCGTAGTTCCGGTTCTATGGTGTTGAGTAGTGCTCGTGCATGTTCTTTTTTCCTACCTTCCACGACATCTAAGACACGTCCATTGTCTAAATCATATAAATTGGATATATACGTATGATTTTTTAAGAAACTCTTTTCATCAATACCGATGTATTCAATTGTATTGGTAGCATCACGTTTCTCAAGACCTCGTACGACAGCTCGAGCCATGATGGATTGAATTTGATGCCAATTGAGACCTAATAGTTTGGTTGCTGCGGTGATTGAACTGGTATGTTTAATTACAGAAATAGCAACATACTCAAATAAAAGGGTAAAACCGGAGCCTTTGGTAGCCCAGGGTACGGAAATGGTCTTAATACCACAGGTATCACAATTTGAACGTGGAGTCGCACAGGTGATGATTGTCTTAAACTGCATCGTGTCTAAATGTCTCCATGAGCGATTTTTTCGATAATCATAGATACTTGTATGCGTCCCACATCCGGGACACGCCACCGTAACACCTTTTGGATACGCGATTGTAATAGTAACCTCAGACGAAACAATTGAGAGATCAACCGTTTCAATCTTCCACGGTTCAGACAAACCGAGTAATAATTTGTAATGACCGTTTAAATCTTGTACCATAGAGACTGAATTATGTGAATAATATAGTCTCTATGATACAAGATTTTCAATTATTTGAACATGCTACCCACAATAATTTACGAAGAGCCTAATTTGTAATTTGTATGTACGCATAATTTAATTGGGTAATGGAAACGATTCACACATTTCTGTGACTTCTATGTGAATTTTAGTCAATTCATCTTCGTTATCAATATTTCCAAGTGCGCGATCAATGAAACCGGCAATGCGTTTCATTTCATCTTCTTTCATACCTCGAGTTGTTAATGCCGGTGTTCCCAGACGAATACCCGATGGATCAAATGGTTTGCGTGGGTCATGGGGAACGGTATTTTTATTGACCGTAATTCCTGCTTTGCCAAGCGCACTTTCTGCTTGTTTGCCGGTAATATCTTTATTTCCCAAGTTGATGAGCATCAAGTGCGTTTCAGTTCCACCCGTAACGAGATTATATCCGCGAGACATGAGTTCATCTGCAAGAATTTTTGCATTGGTCACTATTTGTCGTGCATATATTTTGAACTCTGGTTGCATTGCCTCTTTGAGTGCGACGGCAATAGCAGCTGTCTGGTGATTGTGCGGACCACCTTGGATTCCGGGGATAATTGCACGGTCGATTAAGGTCGGGATATTTTCCTTTGTATGCTCGACACTTTGCAGAGGGGTACTTGGATTACCATTTGCGAGGATCATCGCACCACGAGGGCCTCGCAGGGTCTTGTGTGTGGTGGTCGTGACGACGTCGGCAATGCCAATGGGGGATGGGTGTACTCCGCCTGCGACCAGTCCTGCGACATGACTCATATCTGCAAGCAAAAAGGCGCCTACTTCATCCGCAATTTCTTTGTATTTTGCCCACTCGTATGTTCTGGCATATGCACTGCCACCTGTCACAATCAATTTTGGTTTGTGTTCATGTGCAAGTCGTCTCATTTCATCTAGATCAATAAAGCCTTCTTCATTACAGCCATACTGAACACTATTGAAAAAGACCCCCGAAAAATTTACTTTGAGTCCATGTGTCATGTGACCACCATGAAAAAGTTTGAGACCCATGAGTGTATCGCCGGGCTTGAGTAGTGCGACATAGACCGCGATGTTTGCAGGGCATCCTGAATGTGGTTGGACATTGGCAAAACTACACCCAAATAATTCTTTTGCGCGGTCTCTAGCAAGATTTTCTACTGCGTCTGCATGTTCACAGCCACCATAATATCGCATACCAGGGTAGCCTTCAGAATATTTGTCAGTCAAACGTGAGCCAAGCGCGTCGAGTACTGCTTGGGAGGTATGATTTTCTGAGGGGATCATTTCAAGACCCTGCGATTGTCGAGCGACTTCTTTTTGGATGAGATTGTAAATATCGGGGTCTTGGGTTTGTAGTTTTTGCATAAAATTGAAAATACATGATTTACGGATATGTTAAAAAACTTCATGTTTTAGACAAGTATTTTAGTTATTTGTGTTCGAGTGATTCATGGATCATAATTTTATTTTTTCTTGAATTTATTAAATGCAACTTGTAATCCTTGTGAGCATTTTTGGACTAAGGTGTCCAAATTTTTATTTTTTCTTGTCCATTCGTATAGCCCGCCATATCCATTTTTTAGTAGCCACACGGTGTTAAATTTTTTATGTCCTTTCACGGGCTGTTCTAGCCATTGTTCAAATGCTTGCTCAAGTTCCGCCTGAGCACTTTCGGTTGTTCTTCCAGATGTATGATCTCGTTTTTCAAAGGCTTCTTGTAATACAGGCGGACATCTTCTGACGAGCGCATCTAAACTTTCATTGCTTCTTGTCCATTCGTATAGCCCACCATATCCATTTTTTAGTAGCCACACGGTGTTAAATTTTTTATGTCCTTTCACGGGCTGTTCTAGCCATTGTTCAAATGCTTGCTCAAGTTCCGCCTGAGCACTTTCGAAAGTATAGATCCGTTTTTCAAAGGCTTCTTGTAATTCAGATGGACATCTTCTGACGAGCACATCTAAACTTTCATTGCTTCTTGTCCATTCGTATAGCCCGCCATATCCATTTTTTAGTAGCCACACGGTGTTAAATTTTTTATGTCCTTTCACGGGCTGTTTTAGCCATTGTTCAAATGCTTGCTCAAGTTCCGCCTGAGCATTTTCGGTTGTTCTTCCAGATGTATGGTCTCGTTTTTCAAAGGCTTCTTGTAATTCAGGTGGACATCTTCTGACGAGCGCATCTAAACCTTCATTTCTTCTTATCCATTTTTCTAGTGCATTATATCCATTTTTCTGAAGCCACCTTATATTAAACCTTTTGTTCTTCTGGTTTTGACTGTTTAACCATTTTATATAAGCTTCCTCTAGTTCTGATTGTGCAGTCTCGATAGTTCTACGTCTCGTCATTATTTCTTTGTCTGTTGAGCCCATTTTTTTTGAGAGAGGTTCACTTTGTAACACATTAAGAATTTCAACTTTCCACAATTTCGGGTTCTGTATAAATTCATTTTTCCAATCGATACATACGGCGAGACCATTGTAGTCAGTCCTCAATTGTTTCTTTGTGTAGATGCCAAATATTTTTTTTGCGTCGTCATAAGACTGAGTGTCAAAAAGGATTATTGTTGTATTTCCCTCTTCATTATTTACACAGACTGTTTTTTGAAGAGTGGGAAGAAAATAGACCGTGTATCCTTCACCTCGCATCATATCCGGCGTGGTTTTACTGATGCGTGGTGTCTCATAAGGAATTTGATTCTCGCTCAGAAGTTCAATTAATAATGCGTTTCTCTGAAATTCTTTTTTCTTTTCAATTCCTGCTTCACTGCCTGTTTTTATCTCACCTTCTCCAGGAGGGAACACAACCTCGGGCTCGATCTCAACTTTTTTTGGTAATTGCAACTTTAGACCTTCGTTGCGCAGTCTTTTTACGAGTGAATCTACATACCTTTTTGCGTCAAAAGTGAGGACTTTTCTTTTTGTATCAATGGTAAGAAATTCTTTTGCCCCGAGTATATGTACAATATCTTGCATAGGTACAGTACTCTCCGATCCAAAAAGATTTTTGACTTCTTCTTGAAGTTTAAGTCGGTAAGCTTCTAGTTCCTCATGGCTTTTTTCACATTCGATCATAATTCTTTCTTTACATCATCAATAATCTGCGCAATATTTGGTGCACAATTTTTAGGCAAATTATCAATATCATACCAACCCCACTCAAGCGTCTCTTGACCGGGGTTGATTTCAGACGTCCGTCGCGCAAGATAGTGAACTAAAATTGCGTATGTTTCTTTGCCGGGTCTTTTGACCAACATGGTTCGAAGCGGTTTGATGATTTCAATCGTCATACCCATTTCCTCCATTGCTTCACGATAACACTCTTCCTCGAGTGTGGAGTCCATATTTTCCACAGTACCGCCAGGTAACATAAAAATAGGGCTTTCAGTTCCGTCATTTTTTATCTCGCGGTTGAGTAGGACTTTGCCATCTTCGATAATGATGGGTCCGACTGCGATAATAGTACCTGGTGGGAGTTCCATAGATTGATTGATTATACTATTTTAAGTATACTTAGTGTATCATTTTTACGGTACTAATTCAAATACTATGACTTGGGTATTTTTAGCTCTATTGACACATTTATTTTGGGGACTGACGAACATTGGGGAGAAATATTTGGTGGATAAAGAATTCAAAAATCCCTTTGTATACGTATTTTTGGGTTTTGTGGCCGGTTTGGTTGGACTTTTGATAGTGCCTTTCGTAGATTTTTTTATTCCGAGCATACATATATTATTTTGGATTTTTATTGCTTCGGTGGGTTTTTGTAGTGGAGTATTGTTTTATATCAAAGCAGTGCAAATAGAGGAAATTAGTCGGATCAATATGCTGTGGAGTTTTCTGCCCTTGTTTACCTTGCTTGGCTCGCATTTGTTTATAGATGAGCGCTTATCAGTAATTGAATTTTCTGCGTTTACTTTTTTGGTCTTGGGTGGTTTTGTCGCATCTCTGCATGCAAAATCAGGTAAATTCAAGTTGTCACTTGCATTTTTGTACATGCTTGTGGCGTGTGTGTTTTTTGCAGCATATGATATTGTGTTGCGCTATATTACTGATGGTTTAGGTACTTCATTTGAAATTGTTTTTATTTTTAGTACGATATTTTTTGTATTGATTGGTTTATTATTTTTTATTTCAAATCAATTTAGGACGGATTTTTTTGAAGAAAAGAAGAATTTTTTTACCTGGAAAGTGATTGGGATAATCCTAGTAATAAATATATTATCAAAAATTGGGTTACTTTTTAATATGTGGTCAATATCTCTTGCACCGGTTTCACTCGTCAATGCGATGGAAGGAACACAAGCAATTTTTGTATTTCTCATTACAATTTTTTTGACACTCTCATTTCCACATATAATCAAAGAAGAGATTGATCGGAGAAATATTTTTTTGAAAGTTGTGGCGATTTGTTTTGTGGTTGTGGGGCTCGTGATTTTGGGATTTGCTGGATAGACACACGGATTCAACGGATCTAACTGATTTTCACGGAATCGTTTTGGTCTGTTTCATCCGTTGAATCCGTGTATCTATTAATTTTTTAGAAAATAAAAAAGTCTTGTCGCAAAGACTGTTTGATACATGTTAAGTTTCGTGAACGTCGGCCCGGAGACGAGGAAACTCCTCGAATTCCGAGCCGACGTCTTTACCGGTGAAGCCTTTCGACTCGGGGGACGAACGCCCCCCAAAATCGTCGGATGCACCGATAGAACATTTTTTTCATGGCTCACCTCCTTGGTTAGCCGACTATTGTATACCATGTGTAAGGTATTTTTGTAAAGATGTGGATAATAAAAAATCCCGATTTGATCGGGATTTTTTACTTATTTCAATTTCTTTCCCACATACATCCCCATCTTCCTATACCCAAATTTTCGATAATATCCCTTCACCCCAACACCAGAAATCGCCGCGATTTTTTCATATCCATTTTTTTTCGCAATTTTTTCAGCTTCGGCGACGAGTTTTTTTCCAAGACCTTTGTGTTGTGACGCACTCGCATTTTTTTGTCCTACACCGACAAGTTGACCATACGTATGGAGCTCTCGGACAAATGCAAGCTTGTCGAGATTTCCGAGTTCAAGAATTTTTTCCAGTGCCTGCATTTTCTGTACATCCCCCTCGTACTTTGGTAAACGTAAACGTAAAAATCCAAACACCACTTTTCGATCAGGATCTTCGAAACTGAGGAAATATTCTGTACCACCAGTTGTTTCATACTCATCTACAAATAGTATCGGTGCTAATTTGCTTAATTGCGTTATTGCTATTTGAGAATGCCCTACCTCTCTGCAACGTAAGCATTGGCAGATCCATCCGCGTTTTTTCATCTCGACTTGCAATGCTTCTCGTAAATTGGTAATAGAATTTCCTGCTTGAATTTCATTGGTCGGGATGTCGCGAATGAGGCGAGAAATACGACAATAGCGTGGAGTCAGTTTTTTCATTTGCAAAAGCGCTTCAAATAATGCTTTACTATCATATGGCGTGTATCTGCCATCGTCATACCACTTTGAAAGTTCTGCGGTTTTGATTACGGTGCACGGGTAAATTTTGACCATATCAGGCATAAATCCCGGGTCGGTAAATAACGATGCATACATTTCTACATCGTGCTTAGCAGTCGTGCCTGGCAAATCAGGCATGAAGTGGAGATCTACTTTGAATCCTGCTTGTCGAAGTAAAAAAATAGCATCTTTGAATTGTTGAACAGAGTGTCCACGCACGACTAAATCAAGAATCTTGTCATCTGGAGCTTGAAGCCCTAACTCAATTCTCGTACAACCTTGTCGGCGCATGTGATAGATAGATTTTGGGCTAATTGCGTCAGGTCTCGTTTCAAGCGTGAGACCGATGATTTTGTGTGTTGCTTTTTTGTCATTATATTCTTGTTCATCATCCATAATCTGTTGTAATTCCTCAAGAGTCAAGTCTGAGTACGAAATGAGTTCAGGCACTTTTTTGCGTCGAGTCAAATTATTACACGCTTTAAAAGATTCTAAAATAAACCAATATTGGTATTTTATCGGATATGCGTTCCAGGTACCCCCTTTCAAAATATATTCAATCTTGTCGACCGGATGACCATTTTTTTCAAGCATATCAATACGTCGGGTCATTTGTAAATTTGGACTGAAATTTAAGGCAAGCGCGCGAGCAGCAGCAGGCTCGGTCGCGATATAGCTTTTTGGCATGCGCACTTCGGTGGGGCAGTAGATACATTTGCCGGGGCAGGTGTAGGGTTTGATGAGTGAAGTAATGACCGCAACTCCTGAAAGACTGCGAATATCTGCTTTTCGAAACAAGCTTTCAAAAAATTCTGATTTCTTGATCTGTTGCTTTTTTACGAGATTTTGATATGCTACCAGCATCTTAGAATTTGATGGTTGAGGGATATGCAGTTTACTACAAATTTTTCTGCGCGCATCATCAAAATCCCGTTTTGTCTGCGGGTTTTGAGAGAGGATGTGTTGGATAATTTGTTCAAATTTTTCCATAACAGATACTAATATACGAATGGTACAAATGATACCAATGTTATACTAATTTTTATGAAGCAAGGATTAGTATTTATTCGTATCATTAGTAGAATTAGTATATTGGCATCTTAAATGTATGAATACAAAAGATCTGATCACCCAAAACAAAAATGTCTATAATAAAATCGCGCATTTATTTGCAGAAACTCGGCAGTACTTGTGGGATGATCTCAAACCTTTGCAAAAATACGTGCAGGACGGTTTTAGTATTCTAGATCTAGGGTGTGGGACGGGGAGATTATACCACTTATTCTCAAAATTTCAAGGTATCGACTATGCGGGCCTCGATCAAAGCGAAAAACAGATTGAAATGGCACAAAAAGAATTTCCAGATAATATCTATATTGTTGCGGAGATGACGAGCTTACCTTTTGAAGATAAACGCTTTGACGTGGTCTATTGTATTGCTACATTTCATCATTTGCCCGATGAAGAGACGAGATTGAAGTCTTTGTCAGAAATGAAACGAGTCTTAAAACCTGGTGGCAAAATTATTATGACCAATTGGAATTTGTATTCCAAAAGTGCACAAAAGACGGTCGAAAAAGGAAAATGGTCGCAGGATAATGGAGAATTTATGGTGCCGTGGTTAAGTGATACTGGAGAAATTTTGGGAACACGATATTATCATGGATTTACGCTTGATGAACTTGATGAATTATTCAAAAAAACTGATCTTAAAATTGAAGATCAGTATTATAGTCACAAAGGGAAAAAAGGTGGTGTTGGGGATAGCGGGAATATAGTAAGTGTGGTAACCGTAACTCACCCCAGCCCTCTCTTGAAAAGAGAGGGAGACACATGAGTTTTCCCTCTCTATCAAGAGAGGGGCGAGGCTTCGTCGTGAGTTCAGCCGAACGGGGTGAGTTGTGTTTCAAGATTACATCCCCGTAATCACACACACCACAACTCCATCAAATTTCCCTCCATTTTTTAATGCCTTAGTAAGCCCTGCAATAGAGAGCGCGGAGTTTGTAGAGATTTGTATATTGCAGGTATCTTTCACAAGCTTTTGAGCTTCCAAAATTTCTTCGTTCGTCACAATCCAGCCACTGCCATGGCTGTTTTTTATTGCGTCTATCATTTTTTCTTTTCGGTGTGCGATATTGTCGACAATTGCTCCGGCAATAGATTTTTCTTCAGAATTTGGAGTATCAAAAACTTCGGCAATAGGGTGACAACTTGTAGTCTGGACGATATGAATTTGTGGGTGTTGTGCGCCTCCCCAAGCTGATGGTGCGATATTGACAAACGCTTCTCCAAGCGCTTGAGCAGTAGTTCCAGAAGATGTCGGGATAAAAATTGCCTGTAAATTTGGAATTCGATTGAGCTCATCTGCAAGTTCATAGTATCCAAGGAGTGCATTGTCATCTGTCGATTGACGAAGATTTTTTACATCGCCATTTTTTTCAGCTTGAAACGCAGTCTGTCTGGGTCGTGCTGTTTGTTCAAGTTTAATTTTTGGATCTTCGATTATTGTTTTCAAGCGTTTCAATTTTTCGTTATCAATATGCATGCCGACATACACCGTTAGTTCGACTGGTTCACCATTGTTTCTATTGTGTGCTTGTACAGATTCTATTGCAGCGAGTGCTGAGTTGCCTGATGAGGAAATGACAAATTTTTTGAAGATATTTATAATTTCTTCGCTTCCATCTTCATGTGTTACGATTTCACCTTTTGCATATTTTTTGATCATGACCGGAATTGAGCGTCCTTTGTGAGATCCATATTTGTGCTGATCTTCTCGTTTGAGATAGACTTCGATTCCGAGGATTTTATTTAGCTCGGGGTAGGATTGTTGGGGGGTTTTCATAGGAATGCCTGACTCCTGACTCCAATAGCCGGACACCAATACGTTGGTATTGGGTTATTAGAGTTAGATTTGTTAGGATTGAATTAAAATGTATTATATGATAGTATAGTCTCTGACATTACTTTTAACTATAGTATCAATATGAAGCTAATTTGTCCAGAATGTAAAAATGAAGTAGATTTGTCTGCGTATTCAGACATCGCGGTGGATCAGGTCGTCGAGTGTGATGTGTGTGGTATTTCGCTTTTGGTGACTGCAATTACGGGGGATATTGTCGAGACGGAGATTGTGGATGAGGGGAAATAGAAAATGTAAATGGTAAATTTGTAACCGTCAGTTTTATTGACGGTTTTAATATACCCAAAACCGCCCTTTCGGACGGTTTGGGGTTTGCGTGGACCCGACTAGAATCGAACTGGCGCCACACGCGTGTCAAAAGCGGTATGCTACCATTACACCACGAGCCCCAGAAATCACACGCACGCATAGTATATAACAAAAGAACATCTTTTGAAAGATGCTCTTAGTGTTGACACGCGTATTGTTACTCGTAGTATGTTACGAGCATACCACTTTATATTGAGTAGTATACTCTAAAATACTAAAATTGTCAATGTAGTTATACACAGAAAGCTTTTGTTAATTACATTTCTTCAAACTACTCATTTCATGTGGTCTAACTCCTTTCCTCGTATCCATCCCATCCACAAAATATTTTTCTGCAACAAATTTGAAACATCCAACCACATTCCAGGTTTGACCTACGTCTTCTGTTGAGAAGCGATATAGGGTGTCACCATCTTGAGGGATATTGTTTGTCGCATCGACATAGAGTTTGCCATTTTCCGTAAACAAGCCAATCGGGATTTTTGGATTTCGAAAATCTTTTTTCAAATAGTCGAAATTACTACTGTCAAAAAATGTTTTCCAGCTTTTGCCACGATCGATACTTAAATAAATTGCATTTGTCGATTCGGTCGGAGTAGTAGTTGAAAAGATAAACGTAAACAACATATTGTTGAGTTCATAGGTACTTTGTGAAAGATCGGGTGAAATGTTTTGGGGAAGATTTTTTGGTGTATAATTTACAAAATATTGAACCTGTTCTTTTTTTTCTTGTAAAACTGCAGGAGCAAGTTCCTTGTCTGAATCTAGAATTGCTTTTGGTTTGATATTGGTCGCAGAACTACAACCGGTGAGGAGGGTTGTTGTTAGAAATAAGATTGAGATTAAGATTTTAGACTGCATATTATCCAAATATTTTTTTCTTAAATTCATCCAAAGTTCCATCGAGTCGCATTTTGAGGATATCAATTTTAATTTCTTTACACCAAAAATCTTCCGTACATACAATATCAACAAATTTATCAAAAGAAACTTTTTTTACAGTGATTTTTTCTCCCGGATCCAGATTTTGTTCAGCTATTTTTTTGCAGTTTTTTGCGATAAATACATGCACTTTCCAGTCTATTTTATTGTATGGTTCGTATGTTTTAAAAAGCTCAATATCGTCAGAAACCATTCCAGTCTCTTCTAATAACTCTCGTTTTGCACAGATAATCGGTTCCTCTTCTTGCTCTTGTCTCCCTCCAATGAGCGTATTACCACGCGGTTTGCCAGGCTGTTCTTCCTCTGCAATGATAATTTTGTTTCCCTCGGTGCAAATGATTTGAATTGTATCAGGGCGTTTGAGTCGTTCAAAAGTTGCGGTACTCCCATCATACATCTCCTGCTCCCATTGATATACATCAAAAATAACCCCGGTAAAAACTTTTTTTGCATGTTTTTGAATTTTCATAGAATTTAGCCTAGTAAGCCTCGTAAGCATCGTGAGCCTCGTAAGCCTTAAATACATCTATCCTTTTAAACTTTTTACCAACTCCTCAATCATCCCACGAAACCCATGACTTCCCAAAAAAATCACTACATCTCCTTCTTTTGCGGTTGTTTTGATGTATTGTATGAGTTTGTCATCATCTTCAATATAGTGTGAGTTTCTATGCGTTTTTGAAATCACATTGGAGAGATTCAAGCCCTCGAAAACTTCTGGTTTGTCCGGGTCTTGTTTTACTTTGGTGAGACGGGGGATAAGGACAGTATCAGCGTCTTTAAAGGCATTATCATAACCGGGAATTGCTTCCGTTTGTCGATTCCCTGTGTTTGGTTCAAAGATTGCACATATTTTTCCTGTATAAATATTTCGCAGGCTTCGTAAAACCGCTTCTGCTTTTTTTGGAGAATGTGCAATGTCATCAAAAATAGTGATACCATTACTATAGTGTTTTTCGAGTCGTCGTTTGATATTTTTGAATCCTGAAAATGTGTCAATAATTTTTTTTGGTGCGATACCGAGTTGGTGTGCCATGGCAAAGCATCCAGTCATATTGTCGGCCATGTAGTCGCCGAGAGATGAAGATTCAAGAGTGAAGATTAATGATTTGTATTTTATTTTGAAAGTAATTCCGTCTTTAGTTTGTACAACATCAAAATATTGGTAATCATTATCTTCGGTGCGTCCATAGGTGATTATTTTCGCTTCTGTTAGATCTTTGAAATGTGCATGATCGTGGTAGACTTTTGCAGATAATACGAGTAGGCCAGTAAGTGGAAGTTTTTTGACTAGATTTTCAAATGCTTCAATGTATGATTGTTCTGTTGGATAGACATCCGCATGATCCCAGACGACTGATGTCAGTAGCAAATGAGTAGGGGAGTAATGTGCAAATTTTGGTCCATTGTCCCAGCGTGCGGTTTTGTATTCATCGCCTTCGAGAATCGAATAGTCTGAATCAGTCAGCTCGGCAGCGGGCATGTCATTGAGACTAATTCCACCAAACATATAGCTTGGATTGAATCCGGTTTCTTTGAGTGTCCATGCGAGTAGTGAAGAGCTTGTTGTTTTGCCATAAGTTCCGGCACAGACAATAGAATTTTTTTGGACAAAAAATTGTGCGATGATTTCGGGGTACGATTTGTATTCAATATGTTTTTCTTTCACATAAAGCCATTCCGGATTTTGTGATCCTGCGACATTTCCGACAACGACGATGTCAGGGTCACCTTGTGCCGACATTTTTTCCGGATGCCAGCCGGGATAATATGCTACACCTGCGGTTTTGAGATAGGTAGAAACGGGTGGATAAAATCCAACATCAGATCCGGTAATTCGAAATCCTTTTTTTTGAAATGCAATAGCAAGCGCGCTCATAGCTACGCCACAGATGCCGATGAAGTGGATGTGTTTCATGTGATAAGTAGACTTTTTAGTAATTTTATGTTATACTACTTTTAGTGCTCGTGTAGGGCCTAAGCCCTCTCACGGTCAATCTTTGAAAACCGTAGCCGAGCACTTTTATATATCACCAGAGATGGTGGTTTTTAATTTGTGTACGTCGTTATTCCATCTCTCCCCATCAAACCACTCAAGCCCCTCAAACTGCAACTTATACACATCACTAGGTCTTTGAAATGATCCGAGATATATGTATTTTTTCCCTTGTTCTTGTGCGTAGAGAATCGCATGGAGCATCATGGACATACCCAAATTGTTGAATTCAGAATTTAGAATGTAGAATGGATAGGAATAGTGAACAATATCATCAGTCTCCAAAGTAATGCAATAGCCAATTTTTTCTTGTTCAATTGAATAGACAAATAATCGATTAAAATTATGTTTCGTAGCTAATAATTCTTTTGCTTTGTTTGCAGAAAAAGTTCCGTCACCAAATTTTTCTGTATAAAAATCTTTTGCCATTTTGCCGATAGACCAGTGGTAATTTTCAAGTGGTAAATCTTCAATCTTAAATTTTAAATCTTGTGTCTTTCTAAGTACACGTCTGTTTTCACTACTGAGTTTGAATTTACTCAAATCAATCCGTAAACTCCTCGTCTGACTCATATAGCCTTTTTCCACTCTACCAAAAACGAAACCGTCTGCGTAGTGGCGGTTGATATGTTCATCAGAAAAATCTGAGATGGTTTGTTCGTTCCATTTGAGATAATTGGACATATAATACACAGATTTACGGATGTCTCGGATTTGCAAATATGCGAATTCGCGAATTGGTAAATCCGCGACATTTGTATATCCGCGACATTTGTATATCGGTGTTTAATACAAGGCAATCCACACTCCAAGTAACACCACCCCCGCGTGCATAATCCAAAAACGCATGACCGTTTTTTCCTCGCTCCAGCCTCGGAGTTCAAAATGGTGATGGAGTGGTGCCATTTTGAAAATTCTTCGTCCCAAAAATGTTCGCCCAAAGACTTGAATTACCACAGTGGTTAATTCTAGATAAAAAATAAAGGCAAGAAAGGGGAGCAGTAACATATTATTTATTACAATCGCATTTATTGCCAAAAGCGCGCCAAGACCGAGCGAGCCCACATCTCCCATCTGAAAACGCGCCGGTTTGATATTGAAATAGGTGTAGGTGATGAGTGCTCCTGCGGTAGTCGCATTGAGTAGGGTAATTTCAGAAAATCCGCTAAGCCAGCTCAAAATAGTAAGTGCTAAAAAAGTAATGATAAGCGAACCTCCTGCCAGTCCATCCATGCCGTCTGCAATATTGACGGCGTTTGCAGTAAACATGACAAAAAAAATGATGAGCGGTATTATCCACCAGTCGATATTTACAAAGCCGTTGAAGGGAATATGAATTTCTCTCCAATGTTCTCCTAATTTGAAATACACCCACCAGGCAGTGATTGCTCCGGCAGTGAATTGTAGCAATAATTTTTCATGCACATGCACACCTTTGCCCGGATGACTACCGAGCCAAAGGGAAGTACGCTTAAAAGTTGCCCATGGTAATGATAGCGCGTACCAGATTCGCATACGCCAGTCTTTGTGTACACGAATCAGATTTATTACTTGAGATAATTTTCTATTTCGGCGTTTGTTTCCGTAGATATTCATGATGTCGTCGACGCCTCCAAGACAAGCAGCAAGCAACATGACACCAATCGGTACCCATGTGAATTGTCGCTCCCAGTTGAACATACTGGTAATTACTGCAACCGTGATGATCACAAGCAAACCTCCCATAATCGGTACCCCAGCCTTACTTTGTCGCGCACCCATGGCAAGGGTGGCATCGTATTCTGCGCGTCGGGTGATGTTAAAACGGTATAGTATTTTTGTAAGCAGTGGTGCCCAGAGGAAGGCGATAATACACGAAATCAGACCATAGGAAATGGCCTGTTTGAGGAGATCTAGGGTTTCTTGGGGGATGATCATAGTTTACATACAAATTACTCCGCCAGAGGACGCCTGCCTGCCGGACAGGCAGGGATCAGCCTTGGGCTGAAAATAGTACACTTGTCCGCCAAGTCGGCGGGAATGTATAAATTTGTAGATTGTTAATAACAGTGTAACAGAAAAACGAATATATTTCAATCTTATTTTTTTCTCTCTATATATAAAAACTATTTCTGGAAATGAGATGGTTTTTTTGTTGTATGAGATGCAACTTATTCCACCAGTGAACGCAACTCTATCCCCGCCTTTCTCTTACCGAAGAGAAAGGAGACACGTGAACGTGTGTTTCCCCTCTCTTCGGTAAGAGAGGGGCGAGGGGAGAGTTGCGTCGCTTGTATAATCAAAATTGACTTTTTATCTCTTTTATAGTTAAATGTTGCTAACTAAGGAGGTGTCGTATGGACATCATCCTTCTGGTCGTCGGCATCGTGTCGGCGATCTATCTGGGGTGGAAATGGTCAGATCTATGGCCATAACCACCCCATGGGCGTTTCAGATCTCCTGCGACGCCCACCAGAGTTTTTTGAAAAGAAAATTGTGGTGGGAGGATCTTGTCGCAGGGTGATGCGCCTTTGAAAATTTAAAAATCCCGATTTGTTTCGGGATTTTTTGTGCTTTCACTCGACGCTTAACCTCACCCTGTCCCTCTTCTTTAGTAAGGAGAGGGGACGTGCTAAATTGCGTTATGTTTATTTCAGTCTTTGTATCTTTATTGATTGAGCATTTTTTCCATACTCTCGCATTTGTCCTTCATTCCAATTTTGCTCGAGTAAATTTTTTTGTACATCGATAATTTCTATTTTTTCTTGCTTAATTCCATGTCCATATTTTCCATCACGGGGATATTGGAATGAATGCGTGTAGTGAATTATTTTTGGAAGAGTATGTTCGTATTCTATTTTTTTAATAATCATGACATGATTATAATCTTGTTGTGGACCTGCGTTTAATATAATAATCAAATCTCCAGGTTGGATATTTTGTAATTCGATTTTTGAACTATTTTTTTCATGTGCCAATGTACTGACTCCACAATTTTCTACCGGTCGAAGTTTTATCAATAATTTTCTAATAATATTTTTTGCATGTGGAAAATGTAGTATATGTCTGAGAGATTTTTTGTGTGTTGTTTCAAGTTCTGCATTAAGCACATGATATACAAAACCTGAACAGTCACTGCCGAGATTGTGGTCTACTAAATATTTTTTCAATTCCTCATCGGATAATTGCTCCAAATCAATTTTTTCTTTCATCGAAAAAATTATCGCTTCATCTGCGATATCTTGCGGAGTGCCTTTGCCGATGAGTACCCGAAGTGCGCCACGGACTTGTGATCGGCGGTTGTTGAAATAGGGGCATGAGACATTTTTATCTGCAAACGGAAGATTAAGATACTTTTGTATCATGTCGAGGGCGGGTTGTGAGAGGGTTTTTGAGATCATGTTATTCATTATGTAACTCAAAGCTTCAGCTTTGACTGCTTTTTTCTATGAGTGGCCGTCAAAGCTAACCTTCGTCTTGGTTCCACTGAGTCACCACGAAGTGAGCTCAGGTCGAAAGAAGCTTTGAGTTACACTTTTTCCTAGATCATTAAATTTATTATGACTGTGCATCAAAGAAGATTTGCTTTGAATTCTTAGTAAATCTGATCCAACTTTTGTGTTATCGTATCGTATTATTTCAAAATCTTCTTTTTTCAATTCAGACTTAATTTTTTCTACATCAAAATTTTGGTTTTTACTATTTCGTAAAATAATTTGCGCACTATCATCAATTTGAATCAAATCATTTTCGACTTCCATATCAAGCAAACTCAACAAGTGCGCTTGAAAAGTTGTTAATTTTTCAGTGGCAGTATTTTTTTGTTGTAGTATGCTTTCACACGTCGTACTCGCAGGTTGTCGTGCATTGACTTCTATCAAAAATAATTTTCCGGTTTTTTCATCGACAATTACATCAACTCCAAAAAGCCCTTTCCATCCATCATCTCGTAATTTATTTCCAATGTCGGTAACAATTTTATGATACTCTGCAATTTGTGTTTCATTTAACAATTTTTTTACCACACCCCAGTCATTTCCAATTGTTGCAAATTTATTTTGTGTAAATGGGGTAAGGCCGGTGATTTGATAATTGATATTGCCAATCAATATATTATTTTTAGTAACGATATTGTTATTTGTAAACATTGGTCCGGAAATATAGTTTGTAATGCGGACGTCGCGATGTGGAAATTTTTGTTGGATTTCTTTAAGTTGCAAATTATTTTCAATTAGCATTGTGCCAGTTCCGGTATGTGCGCGATTGAATTGGAGGATGAAAGGCTGAAAAGGCTTGAAAAGCTGGAAAGGTCTGAAAGGCTTTTGTGGTTGAATATCTTTGCAAAGTTGAATTTTGTGGGGCGGTAGATATCTTGCTAGACTCCCTAGCCACTCGACTTGAGAAATTTTTTCTTCGACTCGATTTGCGAGCTTGGCAGACGGGTTGAGTAGTTTCCACTTATTTTCAACACAAATCCGTTCAATTTGTTCAGTATTTTTGAATACCAACATGTGAGGATTTTCTATTTTTGCAATGAATTTTTTTGTTTCCTCATGCTGTAATAATTCCCATGTGTCCAGCTGTCGAGCCGAATCAATCAATAAAATATTTTTTGTATGTTCTGCAAGTCGCTTGGCAAAGCTTGTCTTATTTGAGATAATATAGTAGCCTTGAGTATCAAGGTCAATCCCAATAGCCCGCTCGATATCGCGGGTGATGTAGACGATGGGGGTGGTTGTGAGGGCTTGGGTGAGTCTATTCATATGGGGGTGAGTATAGCGGTTTTTTGCTCTAAAAGCAAGATTGAAACTTTGTGATCTGACGGTGAAACATCTCCCTACCCTCCCTACCCTCCCTACCCTCCGTTCGGCTGAGCTCACGACTCGAAGCCTCAAGGGGGGATTACTACGAATATGAACGAACTATATCAAACTTTAAAAAAATTCGGCAAAGTCAAACTCGACGAGCCGATGTCAAAACACACGACTTTTAAAATTGGCGGACCGGCAAAGTATTTTGTAATTGTGGATGATACTGATAAGCTTGTAGAATTGTTGAAATTTTTGGATGGAGAAGGGGAGGATTATATTCTCCTTGGGGGAGGGAGTAATACCTTAATGCGAGATGAAGGTTATAGGGGAGTCGTCGTCAAAATTCAAAATTCATCCCGATTTAATCGGAACAAAATTCAAAATTCTTTAGTTGAAATTTCTGCTGGTTGTAGTACGGTTGCTACTGCCCAAGAAACGATAAAAGCAGGGCTCACGGGGTTTGAGTGGGGTGTGGGAGTTCCGGGAACGATTGGTGGGGCGGTGCGGGGGAATGCGGGGATACCAAGTGGGGAGATGAAAGATAATTTGCTCAAATGTGAGGTATATCGAGATGGAGAAATTCTTGAATTATCAAATGCAGAATGCGAATTTGGATATCGCGATAGTATTTTCAAACATAATACTGATGTCATCTTGCGCGTGTGGTTGAAACTCGAACAGGGGACTAACATTGATTTACAAAAAAAAGCATTTGAATATATTGATCATCGCAATAAGACTCAGCCAAAAGGATTTACTGCCGGGTGTGTGTTCAAAAATGTTCCATGTAAAACACTAGACGCAAAAATTTTGGAAAAAATTCCGCAAGAATATATTGAAAAAGGAAAAATTCCTGCAGGATGGCTGGTGGATCAGGTGGGTATGAAAGGTGCTGAGCAAGGTAAAGCCAAAGTAAGTGAAGTGCATGGAAATTTTATGATGAATATGGGTGGTGCACGTGCACAAGATGTGTGTGATTTGGTTGAGAAAGTCAAAGAAAAGGTGTATACTAGATATGGGATAGAGCTGTATGAGGAAGTACAGATTATATAAGTAAGTAATTGGTAACTAGCAATTGGAAATTAGTAGTTTGTGTAAGTGGATAATTACCATTTACCAATTACTATTTACTTTCCATATGGTTTAATGAAAATTTATTCTTAATCCAAATTCTATGCAAATCAACATCAAAGCAACTGGAATAGAACTTACCGACGCGATCAAAAAGCATGTAGAAGAAAAAACAAATGATTTGCGCACATATTTTGATAATATTCAAGGTATTGATGTTATTATCGGTAAAGAGTCCGAGCATCATAATAAAGGTAAAGTATTTTTTGCAGAGTTCAATATCAGTGTCCCCGGGAAAAATATAAATTTGAAAAAAGAAGCAGAGGATTTGTATAAGGCAGTGGATAAAGTAAAAGATCATCTCAAAGTGGAATTTGATAAATTAAAAGGTAAGATGCGGGATAAAGATAAAGATGTATTGCGGGCGCAGAAAGGGTATGTGATGTAAAATTTACGAATTTTCATAATTTGTAATTTTCAAAAAAACCATTCTAAAAGATGGTTTTTTGTTTGACTTTTCTAAGGTTTTTGTGCTACAGTATGTGCATATGAAAAATAAAATAGCCCACAATTATAATTTTCAAGTTTTGTATGAGCAAGATGAAGATGGTTTGTATGTAGCCAAGGTTCCAGCTTTGCCTGGTTGTCATACGCAGGGAAAAACAATAGAAGAAGCAATAGAAGAAGCAGAGGATCGTATTAAAGAAGCGATTGGGGTGTACATGGACTGATTTTTAGCATGAGTATTATAGAGTTACAAACGTAACTCTTTTTTTATTTAGAATGAATGAAATCTATTTGTATATATCTTTGCGATGTCCTACTGCGATAATATATACAGTGTCTTCTTTCACAATTCCTATAGCTCTATAGACACCGATACGAAAACGGACTTGTTTGTCTTTTCCATACAGCCACTTGGCATACGAGAGAGTGTCTTCTTGTTTTTCAAACCATGCAAGTTTGGACAAAATTTTGCGTCCTTGAAGAGTATCTATTTTTTTAAGATCTTTGAGGGCATCTGTTGTCAAGCTCATCTTAACTTTCATACATTTTCATTGCCTGATCAATAGTGTAAGTGCTCAAATTATTTTTTTTTAATCCTTGTTCAAGCACCTGTGCTCTCTTATGTATTTTATTACTGCGTGCCATTTCAATATCTTCAAGTAATTCCTCCAGTTCGTCAGTCGAAAAAAAGAAACCATGGGTAGTGCTTCCTCTCATGACTCGTGTAATGCCACGTAGCATTTTGGAAGGATTTTTTTGTATATCTCGTATTGACACTACCTGTTCGGTTTTGAGTAATTCTAATTTATTAGTATCCATAGTATAGTATTTACTAAGTAATAATGTATGTAGTATACTACATACATTTGTATTTGTCAAGCGTGGTATTTTATTTATCTAGACAAACTCCTCCCCAAGTGCTATACTTCCTGAGCTATTTATTGAAAAAATAAAAGCTTTTTTAATTAATTATTCTCTTAATTTAGGGAAGATGGGAGATGTTTGCATTCGTTGAAACACCCCCCTGCCCCCCCTCGAGGGGGGATTATATCTGTTTAGTATGCATTTTTTGGAGAAATTATTCGGAGACCAAAACAAAAAAATCCTAAAAACAATTACACCTCTTGTCGAACAAATCAATAGTTTTGAAGAGACTTTTGAAAAATTAAGTACTGAAGAACTTAAGGCAAAAACTCCTGAATTCAAAAAACGTTTGACAGATGGTGAAACGCTTGATGAGTTGTTGCCTGAAGCGTTTGCTATAGTGCGAGAAGTATCGAAGCGTGTTACCGGCATGCGTCATTATGATGTACAGATGATTGGAGGTATCGCACTTCACCGAGGAAAAATTGCTGAGATGCGAACAGGAGAAGGAAAGACACTTGTGGCAACACTTCCGACATATCTAAATGCACTCGAAGGAAAAGGGGTACATATTGTTACCGTCAATGATTATTTGGCAAAGCGAGATGCAGTGTGGATGGGACAAATTTATGCATATCTTGGCATGAGTGTGGGGATTATTCAGAATCAGCGTGTTACATTTGTGTATGATGATACAGCGGGGAAGCGAGAAGCTGGAAGCGAGAAGCTGGAAGACCTTGATAAGACCGAAGGATCTGAAGTTGATATTGAACGGGATGAGAAGGGAAGTTTCAAAGTAGAAGATGAATATTTGCGGACTGCATCGAGACAAGAAGCGTATCGATGTGATATTACATACGGAACTAATAATGAATTTGGGTTTGATTATTTGCGCGACAACATGGTGCAGAGCATTGATGAGATGGTAATGCGACCGGGGAATGAAATGCACTATGCAATTGTGGATGAAATCGATTCTATTTTGATTGATGAGGCTAGAACCCCGCTTATTATTTCAGCCCCGGCAGAAGAAGCGACTGAGCAATATTATCAATTTGCACAATGGGTGAAGTTGCTCTTAGTCAATGAAGATTATAATGTTGATGAAAAACTTCGTAGTGCAACTTTGACTGACACGGGGATTGCAAAATTTGAACAATGGCTTCATGTTGAGAATCTCTATGTTGAAGGCGGTATCAGGCTTATTCATCATATCGAACAAGCACTCAAAGCAGAAGTGCTTTTTAAGTGTGATAAAGATTATATTGTTGAGAATGGAGAAGTCATTATTATTGACGAATTTACCGGACGAAAAATGCCGGGCAGACGATATTCCGAAGGTTTGCATCAAGCAATCGAAGCAAAAGAAAATGTCAAAATTCAGCGTGAAAGTCGAACACTTGCGACAATTACATTTCAAAATTTATTCCGCATGTATGACAAACTTTCCGGAATGACGGGTACGGCAAAAACTGAAGAAGAAGAATTTTACAAAATTTATAGACTTGAAGTAGTCGTCGTACCGACAAATAGAGTGGATATTCGTCTTGATCGATCTGATAGAATTTATAAAAATGAAACAGGGAAAAACAACGCGATTATTGAAAAAGTGAAAGAATGTCACGCAAAAGGGCAGCCGGTGCTTATTGGTACTATTTCAGTTGAAAAAAATGAAGAGTTGAGCGAATACCTTACCATCAAGGGAATCAGACACGAAATTTTGAATGCAAAAAATCATGAACGTGAAGGTGAAATTATTGCACAGGCAGGTAAGTCTGGTGCGGTAACTTTGGCAACCAATATGGCAGGTCGTGGTGTGGATATCAAACTTGGTGGTACGCCTATTGAACCGGAAGATGAACAGAAAGTTCGTGAAGCAGGAGGGCTCTTTGTGCTTGGTACGGAGCGTCATGAATCTCGTCGCATCGACAATCAGCTTCGTGGTCGAAGCGCGCGTCAGGGAGATCCAGGAGAAACACAATTTTTTGTCTCGACTGAGGATGATCTTATGCGTATTTTTGCCGGAGACAGACTCAAAAATGTAATGACGAGATTCAATGTGCCGGAAGACATGCCAATTGAGCAAAAGTTTATCACCAAAATGCTTGAAAGCGCGCAAAAGAAAGTTGAGTCGCATCATTTTGATACACGAAAACATTTGCTTGAATATGATGATGTCTTGAATAAGCAACGCAGTGTGATTTACAAAAAACGACGCGCGATTTTGGATTTGACCAAAAAAGAACTGGAAAATGGACATACGCATCTAGTCGAGGTGATAGATCTCGAAGTGGTACGTACCGATACTGAGGTTGACGCTTTGGATGAATCGGATGAGGTACCGGTAGCAGAAGAAAAATTTTTGTCTTTGCATGATGTGGTCATGGAAATGATAGAAAGTGAAATAGAATTTGTCGTGTCTTTTCATACTAATACGGACGATGATACACAGTGGAACATTGAAGAAATTTATGAAACCATGAAAACGATATTTCCACTGAGTCCGGAAGATAAAAAAGAAATTTTTGATTTGGGTACTCGAGATAATAATCGAGATGAGATAGAGCGACGTGATGCACTCGTGAATTTTCTTATTGCCAAAGCGCGGCATGAATATGCGCGCATGATGGACGGAATCAAATCTCAAGTCGAGACCGAAGAAGACAAAAAAAGAATCCCCATAGAAATTCAAAAAAGTGTGTTGCTTCGCACAATCGATAATTTGTGGGTTGATTATTTGGTTGCCATAGATTATCTTCGCGCAAGTATTGGACTCCGCGGCTATGGCCAGCGAGATCCATTAATCGAGTATAAACATGAGAGTTTTCAACTTTTCAATCAGTTACTCTTAGATATTCAAAAAGAAGTTGCCTACACAATTTTCAAAATAAATATTGGTTTGCAACTCGCGCCAAGCATCATGGCCGATGATACGCTTACATTGAGTGGTGCACAAAAAACAAGTAATGCACAGGCAGGAATTGTCGAAGGAAAAGTTCGGGATGATTCAGGACATAAAATTGGGAGAAATGATCCGTGTTATTGCGGTTCAGGAAAGAAGTTTAAGAGGTGTCATGGGGTGTAAAATTAAGAATTAAGATTGAAGAATTAAGATTGAGAATAAAGATTGGTGGTTGATGATACTATATGTAACTCAGGACTTTAGTCCTGACAGAAGTTGGTTTATTTGTAAAACGACGAGTGAAACACCTCCCTCGCCCTCCTCAGAGGAGGGAAAAAACGGTGAACGATGTCTTCATGTTATGTAAGTACGACGTGGATATCCCCCCTCGAGGGGGTAGGGGGGTGTTTCAGCGGGTGAATAATAATAAATTTTTTAAATATGTTATTACACGCATATCAACAAAAACCAATCGCAAATTATAATACAGATTGTATTTCTTGCACACTACCAAATAATGATTCTGACTTAATTTTTTTTACGGACTTTTGGAAAGTAGTCCTTCATCCTGACCAGTCGGGTCTTGGTAGTTGTTTGATCACTGCTCGACGACATGTAGGAAAATTGTCTGAGTTGACTCCAGAAGAATTTAGTGAGTTTTTTCAGGTTATAACAATTCTCGAGCCCACTTTGGAACACACATTTGGTGCGACATTGATCAATTTGTCATGTGATAGAAATTGGGCGTATCGAACAGAAAATCCAGATCCTCCATTTAAAAATGGAAAATCAAATCCTCATGTTCATTGGCATCTCACGACTAGGTATTCCACAAGTAAAGAATTTGAAGGTATATTGTTTGAAGATCCTAGTTTTGGAGAGCCTATAACATGGAGATCTGTAAAATTAGGACAAGACCTGAAGAATAAAATTATTACAAAAATACAAAATGAATTGGGTATTGTATATGATAGATAATTACGTGTATGTCTGATTCAATCAAAATCTTCGAACGAGAATACTACATGCTCTCAAATTTTTCTGCACATAAAGTTATATTTAAAGATGTTGAATATATGACAAGCGAGCATGCATATCAAGTTGCAAAATTTATTGATCCGGATATACGGGAAAAAATAAAAAATGCCCCGAGTGCATATGTGGCACGAGAACTTGGTCAGGCAAAAGAGGGAAGAGCAGAGAGTTTTGATAAAGTTCTAGTCATGAAAAATATCATGCGAGAAAAAATGTTGCAACACGAGGATGTGAAAGAAAAACTTCTCGCAAGCGGTAATAAGTATGTTGATAAAAATTGCCCCACAGATTATTTTTGGGGAAGCGGAGAAGACGGGAGTGGAGAGAATGTGATGGGGAAGATGTGGATGGAGTTGCGGGAGGAATTAAGACACTGATTACACTGATTTTGTCGGATTTCACTGAGTGTAAATCTGGTAAGTCCTTTATTATTTTGCTCAATTGCTTTATTGTTATATTGCTTTTATGTTAAAAGACCTCTACTTCATCGCCGTCAAAGTTTTCCTCGAAGATACTCACGGAAATTTTTTGATTACCAAAGACAGGTTTGGTGAGTGGGATATTCCGGGTGGACGATTACGAGAAGTTGATTTTGAAACAGAGCTCGAAGATGTGATAGCGCGAAAAATGCGTGAAGAGCTTGGGGAAGAATTGAAATATACATTAGGCGAACCGGTTGTCTATATGCGTCATGAACGAGATGAAATTTTGTCTGACGGTTCACGAGAAAAAAGACGTATATTCGCGATAGGTTATCGCGCAAAGCATATCTCAGGTGAAATTAAACTCGGCAAAAATCATGAAAAATATGAGTGGGTTTCTATTACAGATTTCAAACCCGAAAGCTATTTCTCGGGTGGCTGGTTGAAAGGCATTCAAGAATATCAATTTTTAGCCTTGTAAGCCTCGTAGGCCTCGTGAGCCTAGTACGCCTCAGTAAAGCCTTGACCTCAACATCATTTTACGCTACACTATGTTTCGTTAACTAAAAATGCTTACTGTTAGATTTTATGGCTAAAACAAACATTCGAGGAAAAATCAGATGGGGGATTGCTGGTATATTTGCTTTGCTTATCGCTTCGGGTATTTTTGTAAGTCCAGTAACATTTAATAATGTCCTTGCGAAGGTAAATAATACAACTCATCTTGGATTGCCGCTTGTGCCTGAGCGAGCCTTTAGACTCGGTCTTGATCTGCAAGGTGGAGCCCATCTGGTCTATGAGGCAGATGTGCAAAATATCGCAGAGAGTGAACGAGCTGACGCAGTAGAGGGTGTGCGAGATGTGATAGATAGACGCGTCAATGGTATGGGTGTCGGAGAGTCTCAAGTACAAATTGCAAAGGTAGACACTGCATATCGTATCAACGTCGAGCTCCCTGGTGTTAGTGATGTGGAACAAGCTATTTTGATGATTGGGCAGACGCCAATTCTTGAATTTAAGGAAATCAATATTGAACAACCTCGTGGACTGACTGACGAAGAGGCAAAACAGTTGGCAGAATTTAATGCGGATGCACAGGCACGCGCGAAGGCTATTTTGAAACGAGTAAGGTCAAAAGAAAAATTTGAAGAAGTTGCGCAGGAAGTTTCAGAAGATGCCGTGACTAAAAACAATGGGGGGTATATGGATTATCTTAAAAAGAATAGTCCATATAGTGAACTCTACGCATGGGCACAAAAAGCTTTACCAGGAAAAGTTGCTAAAGATCTTGTAGAATCTGTTGAAGGATACAATATCCTCAAACGCGGAGCAGAACGTGAGGGAGAAAAAGAAGTACGCGCAAGCCATATTCTTATTTGTTATCTTGGCGCGCAAGATTGTGAAAATCCGCAATATACCAAACAAGAAGCCCACACAAAGGCTCAAGAAATTTATGATGAAGCGTCTGGGGATAATTTTGAAGAACTTGCAAAAGAATTTTCATCAGATCCTTCAGTTGCTACAAACAAGGGAGATCTTGGATATTTTAGCACGGGCATGATGCTTCCCGCTTTTGAACAAGCTGCATTTGGCGGACAAGTTGGTCAAATTATCGGGCCAATTGAAACTGATTTTGGATTTCATGTTATTTATAAAAAAGATGAACGCACAACCACAGAATATGAAGTCTCAAGAATATTGGTAAAGACCCGTACAGAGGCCGACATTATACCCCCGCAAGAACAATGGAAAAATACCGGACTTTCGGGAAAAAATTTAGAGCGATCTGAAGTTGTGAGTGATCCGCAGACCGGTGCCATTCAAGTTGCACTTAGTTTTGACGATGAAGGAAAAGAATTGTTTGCCGATATTACCAAAAGAAATATTGGCAAACAGGTCGCGATTTTTCTCGATGGTGAGGTGATCAGCGCACCGACTGTGCAAACAGAGATTAGCGACGGCCGCGCAGTAATTACCGGAAGTTTTAATTTGCAAGAAGCGCGTTTGCTTTCACAGCGGCTCAATGCAGGCGCATTGCCGGTTCCGGTTGAACTCGTATCTCAACAATCGGTTGGGGCGACACTTGGCGCTAAATCACTTTCACAAAGTTTGAAAGCAGGAATTGCGGGAGTACTTATCGTGATGTTGTTTATGCTGTTGTATTATCGTTTGCCGGGCGCGCTATCCGTGATTGCGTTGTCGGTATATATCACGCTTACGCTTGCAATTTTCAAATTGATTGGCGTTACACTCACGCTTGCAGGTATTGCCGGTTTCATTCTCTCTATCGGTATGGCAGTCGATGCAAATGTCTTGATTTTTGAACGCCTCAAAGAAGAATTACAAAAAGGCAAAAGTCTCAAAGCTGCCATTGAAGAAGGCTTTTCACGAGCATGGCCTTCTATTCGGGATGGAAATATGTCAACCTTGATTACCTGTTTTTTGTTGATTTGGTTTGGTACAAGCTTTGTGAAAGGTTTTGCGGTTACTCTTGCCATCGGTATTTTGGTATCCATGTTTAGCGCGATTACCATAACTCGAGTGATGTTGCGTTTTGTCGGACCATGGTTTAGCAAACGAGGAGGCGGCTTTGTATTTCTTGGTTCATTTTCACATATAGACAAACAATAATACCCCTACTTATGTTGAATATCATTCAAAATAGAAAGTTTTATTTTATATTTTCAGGTCTTACCGTTGGATTGAGTATTCTAAGTTTATTCATATTTGGTCTTAAACCAAGTATTGATTTTAGCGGCGGTTCATTGATCGAATTAAGTTTTAGCGGTTCTCGACCCGTACTTGAAGATATGCACGCGATATTTGAGGATACGATATATGGAAATGTACTCGTCCAGCCAATCGGAGACAATGGATATGTCTTTAAAATGCGTTTTGTAAATGAACAAGAGCATCAAGCGATTTTATCTGCCGTACGATCAAAATTTCAAGTTGAGGGTGATCCGAGAGAAGCTGTGAGTGTTGAAGGAAGCGGAGAGGTGATTGTTACAGATGTGGTTGCGCAAACGGCAGATAATACCACGACTACAAATGAGACGGATTTTTTACAAACTTCGATTCAGGAGAATAAGGTCCTTGAAGAGCGTTTTGAAACTATTGGCCCGGCAGTAAGCGCCAATTTGAAGGATCGGTCAGTGAAACTTACGGTTGTGGTTATTGTTGCAATTATACTCTATATTGCATATACGTTTCGTAAAATTTCTCGGCCTGTAAGGTCATGGAAATACGGAGTAACGGCGGCGATTGCATTGTTTCATGATGTGATTATTACGATGGGTGTTTTTGCACTCCTTGGCCGCTATTATGGTGTTGAAGTGGATATTCCATTTGTAGTAGCGCTTATTACCATTTTGGGATATTCAGTCAATGATACAATCGTTGTATTTGATCGTATTCGAGAGAAATTGATCCAATATGGGTATGAAAATTTTGAGGATATCGTAAATAAAGGGGTAAATGAAACACTCATGCGTTCAATAAATACTTCAATGACTGTGCTTATTGTGCTTGTTGGTTTGTACTTTTTGGGTGGTGAGTCAATACGATATTTTTCTCTTGCACTTATCATCGGGGTTGGTTTTGGAACCTATTCGTCTATCTTTCTTGCAAGTCCCTTGCTCGTGGTCTGGCAAAAATTAGCTGATCGCCGATAACTAGTACTGAGTAAATTTAGTTTTTCAATATTGTATCTCTAACAAAGGTAAGAAAAAACAGTTGTAAAATTAAGTTTATGAAGTACTAGTATTCTATCTCAAAAAATTTTCCAACTCTAGTACTTCGATACATTAATTTTGCCTAGTGATTTTTATCTATACAAGGGAATAACTATCAGTTCACACAAGGCAAAATTAGTTAAATTCAGTACTAAGGAGTTTTTTATTTTTGTGGTATACTATATTTGAAGTCCAAAGTCCAAAGTCCAAAGTCCAAATATCAAATATTAAATCAATTTTGTTATATATCCATTTGGATTTGATTTGACATTTGTAATTTATATCCTAATAGATAAACTAATTTAAACTGACACAAATTTTTTATAGAATATGCAAAAAATCTGTAAAAATACGAAAATTTTGGATATAAAAATTTGTACATTTGTACAATTTGTAATTTGTATGTCTATATGGGTGATAAATTTTTACGCCACTTAATTACGACTATCGCGATTCTTATTCTTGCGCTTGTCTATTGGGCAGGATATGTCGCAGGGTCGCTTGGGTGGTGGCCGTTGTTTTTGGGCGTATGTGTATTATATCCGCTCGTGTTTAAGTTGGTGGATGTGTAATGTACACAATTTTGAATTATGGATCTAGGCTTTATTGTTATCAACACTTCAATACTCTCAGATTTTTTCTCGCAAACACCTGGCGCGCTTATCGTTCAGGTTTTTGCGATTGCCGGATGGATCGTGTTCGTATGGCTTTTGTTTTTCGGGGGTATTATGTTTTATGCAGACTATATACAGGACAAAAAAACACAGAGCTGGAAATTTGTATTGCTTGCAATTGACATTCCGCAAGAAAATGTACAAACACCAATGGCAGTCGAACAGCTTTTTTCTCATATTGCAGGTGCCTTTGATGCGCCGGATTTGCGCGGTAAATTTCGCGATGGCTACAAACAACGCTGGTTTAGTTTCGAAATAATTAGTATCGAAGGCTATATCCAGTTTTTAGCATGGACTGAAGAAGCATTTCGAGAACTCTTAGAAGGCGCTATCTATGCACAATATCCGGAAGCTGAAATTACAGAAGTAGAGGATTATGTAGTGCAAGTGCCCGAAAAATATCCTCATGAGGAATATGATATTTGGATGGCAGACTTTGCGCTTGCTGAGCATGAAGCGTACCCATTACGCAGTTATCGAGAATTTGAACACAATATTTCAAAAGATACGGTGCTCAAAGATCCGATGGGGACCTTTCTTGAGAGTTTTTCTCGCATCGGATATGGTGAGCAGATGTGGTTTCAGATTTTAGTCCAACCAATTAGCAACAAGTGGAAAGAGGGCGCAATAGCAAAGATAAAAGAGCTTATTGGTGAAAAAGGTCCGGCAAAAAAAGGTCCGCTTTCATTTTTGACAGATAATGTAGTTACCAAAGAATTTGGTCTTGATTGGGGCGAGGTCAGTGCACAACTCTTGGGTGGGGTGCGCTCGGAAGGCGCTGATTCGAAATCCGTAGATACGGGAGATGTAAATAATTTGCGAGCTATGACTCCCGGGCAAGTCAAACTCGTGGAAGATATGGAAAAAAAGATTAGTAAAATTGGCCTTAAAACCAAAATGCGCGCTGCCTATATGGCTCGAAAAGAAGTGTTCAACCCCACGCGCGGGGTGAACGCGCTTATCGGTGCGATCAATCAATTCAATATCCCGACTGCTAATTCTATCATAGCTAAAAGTACAACCGGTATTAGAAATAAGGCAAAGGCAAACTTGAAAAAAACAGAAATGGTTAAGGCATATCGAAAACGCAAACTTAATTATGGGGCGAATGCATTTGTACTCAATATTGAAGAACTTGCAACGATTTGGCATTTTCCTATGTCGCATGTCAAAACGCCGATGGTCCAAAAAGCCACGACCAAAGCAGCTGAGCCTCCGATTGGCTTGCCGGTGGAGTATATTGATAGAACTATTCCTATTGCAAAATCTTCTGCTGATGAGAAGGTCAAAAAACACAAGGTTGAGACCATGACAGACACGGGAGAGGTGATTGAGTATGATGATTTTGGGTAGTATGCAGGGCGGTGTATTTAATTCGTAAAAAGACGTTTTTATGTCCTATAATCTACTTGAAAATGAACAGTTACATAAACTAAAGTCTAAAGAGCCTGAGCGATTTCACCATATCATGCACGGTGGCAAATTTTTGAAGATTCAAGATGTGGATTTAGCTCCAATTGAGGGTATTGATGTAGAAAAATTGAATGAAGTGGCACGAATTATGCGTGGGTTTATTTTTTCCATGCTGGATCAGTCTAAATCAGGACACCCGGGCGGGTCAAGTGGAAAAGTAGAACAATTTTTGGGTATGGTCTTTGGTGGAGCAATGGCTTTTGATCCGCTTGATCCAAAAAATACCGGACGCGACAGAGTTGTCTGGTCTGCGGGGCATTGTTCCCCAGGACTCTACAGCGGACTTACCCTTATTTATGAAAGTTTAAAAAAAACAGGAATAGATTTTGATACAGAAAAACTTCATGCTGTCATAATGAAACATTTGCCGCGGTTTAGACAATTTGATGGACCGCAGGGTCATATAGAAAATTATTATCCACTCAGTGATATTGCGACTGGTCCGTCGGGACACGGGATGCCTTCAGCAGGAGGTTTGGCTATTACACACAAATCATCAGGTCTTGATACGACCGTGTTTGTATTTATGGGAGATGCGGAAAGTGAAGAGGGGATGACCTACGAAGCGCGCAATGTGCTTGCGACGATGGGAATTGATAATATGATTGTCTCACTTGATTACAACCATTATGGAATTGATGGTGCAATTGAAGAAGTGGTCGCAAGTCCCTATGTCAATCATTGGTTGGGGCTTGGCTGGAATGTGATTGAAATCAATGGACATAATATACTTGAAACGACCTATGCATATCGACTTGCAAAACAAAAAATATTTGGCAATGGAAATCCAACTGTCGTAATTGCGCACAGTTGGAAAGGAAAATGTTATGGGGCAGTAGAAAATTCTTTCAAATCACATGGCTCGCCTGCAAAACATGAGGATTATGTACAAATTATGAAAGATCTTGGATTTGATGTGCCAGGACTTGAAGGTGATATTGTAGCTGATATGCAAGTAGTACTCGACGCAATTACACCGGAACTTGCACACTATATTGTAGAGCGTTTGGATCTTGCAAAATCGCATATAAAATCAGAAGCAGAAAACATTGCGCTCATGAAATCAAAACTAGGTGATAGACCACTCGTCAATCCATTGACTATCAAACGTCCTGATGTGCTTCCGCCGGAATTGACATTTGAACCCGGATCAAAAGTAGCAACTCGAAAAGCAAGTCAAGCATTTTTTGAATGGCTTATGAAGCAAAGCGCATTTTTTTGGTCAGGAGCAGGGGATTTGTCCGGTTCAGTTCTCATCGCAAAATCTGAAGAAGTCTATGGACTTATTACGCGCGACAATCCATACGGTCGTGGTATTCGGTTTGGTATTGCTGAACAAAATATGGCGATGATGAGCTCAGCGATGACTGCAGACAGATTGCCGGGTGGTTTTGCACCGGTGTCTGTGTTTGGAACCTATGCCGTATTTACCTCGATGATGACCAATGCAGTTCGCTTGGTTTGTATTGGAAATCATCTCTACCCCGAACACAAAGGTTTTTTCGTTATGCTTGCAGCGCATGATGGTCCTGAGACCGGAGAAGATGGTCCGACCCACCAAGGCTTGTATTGGATGAGTATGTTCACTGCATATCCGGGTATCAAAGTGTATAAACCGACAGATGCGCAAGAAACAATTGAAATGTTGTTTCATGCCCTTGAAACAGGCGAACCGATTGCGCTCTCGGTCACTCGACCTGATGTGCCAGTCTTAAAACGGGAAAACGGAGTTCCTCCAGCTCGTGAGGCTGTCAACGGTGCCTATACTTATCGAAATTATCAAGAAAATGGAGGTAGAAAAGTAGTACTTGCGATTTCAGGTATGCAAGTTTTGTTAAATACCCTTGAAACGCTTCCTGATCTTGAATCTCAAGGTCTTGATATAAAAATTTTGGTAGTAACGTCTCCAGAATTATTTGAAGATTTGCGAAAAACAGACCGCTTAAAAGCTGATAGTATTTTTAGCGACGACGAACGTGAACGCACAATTGCCATTCATGCGGGATGGAAAGGATTCTTATATCCATTTTTATTGCCAGGAGATTATGTGGAAAAAAGTATTTGTATTGATACATATTTGAAATCAGGTACAGTGCCTCAGGTGTATGATCTTGCGAAGTTGACGAGTGAGGATATAAAGGGGAAAATTATGAATGCGCTTGAGAAAAATATAATGGAAGAAAGAGTTGGGTTGGTGGTTTAAAATATGGATTTTTAGTAACTACTCACCACTGAACGCAACTCCTGCCTGCCGGCAGGCATGGCACCCCCGCCCTCTCTTGGAAAGAGAGGGAGACACGTGAGTCCCGCTAGGGACAGCATATGTTAGGCAGGCAATTTATTGCCTGCAATAGTGAACATAAAAATGTAAGTCCCGTCAGGGACGACATACACGTATATG
>JACPGR010000096.1 GCA_016182415.1 Candidatus Magasanikiibacteriota bacterium | reverse complement strand
CCCCCCTCAAGGGGGGATTACGACGATCTTGCTTAGCAGGATTCCCCCCTTGAGGGGGGCAGGGGGGTGTTTCACGCGGGCAAAATTGATACCATACAATGTATACTGTACCTGAGTAGTTATAAATTTGCCAAAGTTCAGATTCGTCTTATTTTATCTCGAAAGTTTTCTTTATCAAACAAATGATTCCAAAAAGATTCTAAAAAATTTTCTCTTTATTGAAATATGCTGACCGTATATATGCCCTTCTCTTCGTTTTTTTACTGATTTGTTGATATATCTTATGGACTGTACGATATACTTCTCGAAAATCAGTACCTGCTACTTTTCGAGTTTTTGCGTGATAAATTTTCATAATGCTATCTTTTCATTTTTCTACAACTAGTGGTTGCGGTTTTGAGTTTTGGTTATATGCCTCATAACGGGGGGGTGACTTGCGTCGCTTCTTTATATCCCCTTAAACCCCTCCTTCACATCCAATACCTGCAACAAGAAATCAACCAATATATACGCACTAAATACAATAATCAAACCGACGACTGCGGCTGTCAAAATCTGCTGACCCTTTTGTACTTTTTCTGAATTACCAAATGAAAAGATCCAGACAAATCCACCGTAGACAAAAAATGCAAAGGCAAATGCGGCGATGATGCCGATGATCATGTTGCCGTAGTTGACGAAGAGTTGGATGAGGTCGTTGACGTCGCGACAGTGTCCGGTAAAGGCACAGGGGGGGAGGGGACCATTGTAGGTGTCCATGTCAATGGCATACTTACCTTCTATACTATCTTCATCTTTCTTTATTTTACTGACGACACAACTTTTTTGTACCGTACTCCAGGTACAGACATCAGATTTTCCACAATCTGTCTCGGCTAAACCTTTACAAATATTTGGGTCGCCTTTTTTGAGGCATTTGTTGATAGAGTCTGCATAAAAACAAAATTGGTTTGTGCACTCGTCTATTTTGCCGTCGGATTTGGAGCAGTCGAGGGGGTTTATGGTGATTGTAAGCTCTTCAGTACCCCAAAATGAATCTGTATTATTTGAAGCATTGGCAAGAATTAAAACTTTTAAGGTTTTAGGCAAATCACTTGCTAAAGATTTATTTGCGTTGATATATGTGGCACTGTCAAATGTTAATGTTAATTGAGTTCCAAATCCACTCCCAAATTGTGCCGAAGACAGACCTTGAATATCTGAACAATTTGAACATTCTAGAGTAACAGTAGGATTTCCTATATTGGCTAATATACCTCCTAGAACTATACTAATCGTACTTTCTCCAGTTTCTCCTGCTTTAACAGTGATAGGATTTATAGAGAGAGGCACGTCCTTTGATAGTGCTAAGCAAATAGGTATTGAGGTGCAAGAGATTATCTTTCCTAAAAGATAAACACTGTAGCTAGATTGATCCACATTCATCGTACAATTATTATCAGTCTGTGGTGTAAAAAAAACACTACATGCTTCATCTGTTTCTCCTTTTTGTTCCGCCGCATAACAACATTCCTTTTCAGCTGTAGCTTTCACAGTATCCACCCCACTAAATAATCCAAATCCAAAAAAAGCAATACCAAAAAATAATATCAGCCATTTCATAAAACATAAATTGTATAAAAATCTTGTCATAATTTTATATCCTCCATTGCATTACCGTGATAACATTAATAAATTATCTTTGGTGGAGTGAATGTAATTTTATCCACCGTGAAGCAACTCATCCCCCGCCCTTCTCTTCCGAAGAGAAGGGGGACACAAGGCCGTGTGTTTCCCCTCTCTGTTCAGCTGAGCTCACAGCGAAGCTTCAGAAAGAGAGGGGCGCAAAGGTGAGTTGCGGTCAGTCAGTCTGCGTTCAGTCAGTCAGTCTTGACAATAACTCAAAAGGTGATATACTAACGATATGAAAAGACTTTCGGCCAGTGGTTTATACACCACACTAAGCGGAGGGTCTTTTTTTTGTATATTTATACCAATTCGTCAGTTGGAAATACTGAAACCAAAAATTTTTGCTGAGTATTTTTATCTTCTTTAATTTGTACACAAAACATCTCACCATCCATGGTAATCCCATAAAAACGATAAAATGTCTCACTCTTTTTGTTGGGATTTGGCTTTGTAGTAGGTTTTAACCGTGTCTTTTGAATAAGCTCGATAGCACACCCAAAATACCGTACCCGTCTCATTCTATCTCTTCTGTTTTTCTTTTCAAATAAATGACTCCAAAATAGATCCAGAAAAATCTTCTCTTTTTCAAAATAGACTGACCTCACATATGGTCTTCTTTTTGTACTATGCGCAATCTCGGTATACAAACCAAAAGCTTTTTTCCTCACCTCGCGAAAGTCTGTGCCGGTATGTTTGTTGATTTTGATTTTATATACCTGCATATCGTCGCCAGTATACCATAAAAACAAATAGAAATGAAAATAATTTTTGTATTTTGAATGTATTCATATTTTGGATGGTAGGCCACAGTCGCGTGGCAGTGTTAGTTATGGGATTATCTTTGGTGGAGTGAATGTAATTTTATCCACCGTGAAGCAACTCATCCCCCGCCCTTCTCTTCCGAAGAGAAGGGAGACACAAGGCCGTGTGTTTCCCCTCTCTTCGGAAGAGAGGGGCGCAGGGGAGAGTTGCGTTCACCAGGCGAGGTGGTGAGTTGCGTTCACAGGACGAGTGAGTTGCCGTTAATCAATCAGTCAAATCAATCAGTCAAATCAGTCTTGACAATACCTCAAAACATGCTATACTAATGATATGAAAAGACTTTCGGCCAGTGGTTTCTATACCACACGTAGCGGAGGGTCTTTTTGTATTAATTCAAATTTTTACATTACTTCGTAATATATCTAATGTCATCTTCGCTTGGAAGATATGATGCGATATCACTCGGCAATTCCGAAAGTTTATATTCCGCAACTCCCAATGGATGTGTACTACTACCAAGCGCATACTCTACGATTGTCGCATGCTTAGTTTTACAAATAATAAGCCCAATAGTTCCCTTATCATGTTCACCTTTTACATCTCTATCAATTGCGGTAATATAAAAACCTATTTGTCCTGCATATTCCGGTTTAAATTCACTTGTCTTAAGTTCGATAACCACAAATCTCTTGAGGATATAATGATAAAAAAGCAAATCAACAAAAAATTCTTGGTCTCCAACATTGAGCTTGAATTGTTTACCTACAAATGCAAAACCTCTACCAAATTCGAGCATAAATGCACACACATGTTGCATCATCGCTTTTTCCATGTCCTTTTCTTTCGCCAGTTCCTCAAGCTGTAAAAAATCTAGAATATAACTTTCCTTGAAAGATGCGACGACTATATCCAATTCATGTGGTTCAATCGTCTGTTCAAAATTACTCAAAAGTTTACCCTGTCGCGCATATAGTTTCAAATCAATCTGATGATCCAAAATTACTCGTGACCATGAATTTTCGATAGTCTTTTGGACATAAAATAATGCTTCTTGCATGTCCTTAATTTTGGTCATAATGAGAATGATATGACCCCAGGGAATTTGTGCAACAAGCTGTTGCACTTTTTCATCCTTTACTAAAAATAGGTAAAATTGCTTCATGTAAAGTAAATTCCTGCGAGAAAAACCTAGCATTCCAGGAAAAGCCAGCTTCAGATCTTGCTCTATTTGCCCGATCAAACCATCACCCCAATTTGTTTCTTTTTGAGCGACACAAATCTGCTTACCAATCGCATAATACAGATTGATGAGCTCTGTATTGACTGCATGGACAGCACGATGTCGCGCATGCAAAATTCGTTCCTTGATTGACTCAATAAATTCTTGATACTCGGTGGAAATAATACTTTTCTGAGCCATAGACAATATCCTAAAAAAATGATATACTAGTCTTATAAAAGACTTTCGGCCAGTGGTTTCTATACCACACGTAGCGGAGGGTCTTTTTTTTATTTTGGTGATTTTAATTTCTTTGTACCATTGTCTGTTAATAGTGACTTCATCTGAATTATTGCAGTAGCATTCAACTTCACAATTCGTTCATTCTGAGAAATTCCTTCACGAATCAACAATGCATTGATACTTTCAAGATTAGACAATACCACCAACTGTTCAATTGACGCATAGTCTCGAATATTTCCTTTTCGCTTCGGATTTTGATCCCGCCACACCTTCGCGCTTATTCCAAATAATGCAACATTCAGGAGATCCGCTTCGTCGGCGTATTTCATGTGTATCTGATCTGTAACTACTCACCACCCTTGACAAGTATTTTGGCTTATTTAAGCAGATTATATTGTTTTATACGAAGCCATTGAATACTTAAATTTTGCTTATATTAGCCAAGTAATTTGAGGGGCTGAGTAGTTACTCTGATCTTTTGTTAATTTATGCGGAATCAAGTGTTCTTGTATTGCATCTGTATGGATTCTATAATTGATTTTTGCGAGTGTTCTTTGGACATTCCATTCAAATTTCTGCAGATTGTTTTCTTCTTCTTTTAATCTCTGAAATTCTTTAATAAGATAAAACTTAAATTCTGCTGAAATCCACGAAGCAAATTCAAAAGCAATATCTTTATGAGCAAAGGTACCACTATTATAGCGTCCTCTTGTAGCAAAAATACCAATTGCATGTGTTTTATCAACCCATTGACGGACAGATAGTACGAATCCATTAGCACCACTTTGGTTTTTAAAGTTACTGAATTCAGTTACTTTAAAATTAGGATTATTAATTTTTTCCCATATTCCCATAAATTCAATCGCAAAACGTGTGCTTAACCAATGAGAAATAACCAACCCGGCTTCTGAATTTTTATGTTTTGCAATGTCAGTCAGACAAATATAATCACTATTATTTTTTGAAAAAGTAACTATTTCGATACCTTCCACTTTTATTGTGTGTGTTTTTGACATACTATCCTTATAAAAGAAGATCTTATACTAACTTGCTTTAATAATTCCTAAATAATCTTAAGTTTTAAAGTGTGTCTTATTAATTCTACCCGCGTTTAACACCCCCCTGCCCCCCTCAAGGGGGGAATCCTGCTAAGCAAGATCATTGTAATCCCCCCT
>JACPGR010000013.1 GCA_016182415.1 Candidatus Magasanikiibacteriota bacterium | reverse complement strand
CTCATGATTGTACCATATCTTACCAGGCACTCACGTGCCTGGCTAACATATATCGCCCTTACAGGGCTTTGTATACAAATTTGGTGGTTCACCATAGTAAGCTGTTAGAGCTTTACCCACAATAATTTACGAAGAACCAAAATTTCTATACCAAATGTTACAAAAGAGATATTGAGTTGTTTAAAATGAATTACACACATTATCAGATTGTCATTCAAGCTAAAAAATGATTAGTTAACTGAACTTTGGCAAATTTTATTTTTATCTGAGTTTATCGTTGTCCTGTAAGGACAATATGATAGTAGCCAGGCAATTTATTGCCTGGAAAGCTGACAACAAATAGCAGAGTCCTGTAGGGACGACTGATTCAGTCGTCCCTACAGGACTTTTGAGTATGTGTGATTACATTCCAGGTGCTAAAGCACATGGCTACTATCATGTGCCCCCACGGGGCATATACAAAAATATGCCAAAGTTCAGTAGTTAACTTAAATAAAAGATCGATTTTTCTGATTTTATTCATTAAAATCAGAAAACCCGCTCAAAAAGCGGGTCTCGATCAAAATGGGGTAAGCCTATAGATTACTCTATAACTTACAAAAGTATTATACCACAAAAATGTTTGTTTGTCAAGGTTTAAGTTTACGGTTATTCACAGTTTAGCCACATAACTTTATTAAATTTATAAAGAAATTCTGCAAAACAGCTTTCATCTATGGATGACAATATTATAATCCACTCCATAATAGATGAAAAAGAAATTGATTTATTGAAAGATAAAACGTCATTTAGATACACCTATGACAAAGCAACAATGGATTCACTCAAAGAGCATTTCAATCTAAAAGATAGTTTATATCTCTTAGCAAAAAAAGAACAAGAATTTGTTGCATTTTGTTCTATTGATCGAGGTTGGTGGGAAGATAATTTCTTTTTTATCCGAGAGATTTTAGTCGATCCACATTTTCAAAATCTTGGCATGGGAAAAGAACTGATGTCTAGGTGTATTGAACATGCAAAAGAAAATAAGGCGGTAGGTGTTGTCACAGAAACTGCTTTTGAAAATATCCCCATGCAAAAATTATGTGAAAAATTTCATTTTCAAAAATGGCATAATTCTCAGTGGAACGAAGGAATTACGTATAAACTTATTTTTTAAAATTATGAATCAAGAAATTACAACAAAAATTGCTATTTTTAGAAAAAAAGAAATTCGCAAAGTTATTCATAATGATGAATGGTGGTTTTCCGTTGCAGATGTAATTGAGGCGCTTACTAATACAGTGGACATCCGGGATTATATAAAAAAGATGAGAAAAAGAGACAAGGAGCTTGATTCCTACTGGGGGACAAATTGTCCCCCACTTGAAATGATAGCTAAAGACGGCAAAAAAAGAAAAATAACTAGCGCTAATACTGAAGGAATTTTTCGCATTATACAATCAATTCCATCTCCAAAAGCAGAGCCATTTAAGCGTTGGCTGGCCAAAGTCGGCTACGAAAGAATACAAGAAATTGAAGATCCGGAATTGGCAACCAAGAGAACGAGAATACTCTATAAGTTGAAGGGGTATTCTGAAACTTGGATAGAAAAACGAATGCGTGGAATTGCAATTCGCGAAGAATTGACGGATGAATGGAAAAAACGAGGTCTGAAAGAACAAAAAGAATATGAAATTTTGACCGCTGAAATTTCCAAAGCTACTTTTGGTGTAACACCGAGCGAATATAAAAAACTTAAAGGATTAAAACGACAAAATTTACGAGATCATATGAATGATTTGGAATTAATTTTTAATATGCTTGGCGAGCGAGTGACAACAGAAATTTCTCAACAAGAAAAGCCAGATACTTTTGAAAAAAATAAAAAGGTGGCAGAAAGAGGTGGGGACATTGCCGGAAACGCTCGAAAACAAACGGAAAAAGAATTAGGCAGGCCGATTGTATCAAAAGAAAATTATTTGCCAAAGTCAGGAGGTAAGAAAAGATTGAAATAAATTTGGGTTTTCTATATGCAGATAAAAATAAACAAACACATGCTCAAAAACCCCCTCCACTACCTCTGGTCCCTCCGACACCAATTCGCCAAATACTTCATAGTTGGTTTTTTTGGTGTTATTTTAGATGTGCTGACGCTTATATTATTTAAAGAAGTATTTGGATGGACGCCCGTTATCGCGGTTGCCATCAATCAGATACTGCTTATCGGATACACATTTACCTTAAATAAATATTGGTCTTTCAAAAATACAGAAATTTCACATCGGCAATTATTGCGTTTTTTATGGTTAGTCGGATGTAATTATTTGTTTTCCGTGCTGTGGATGTGGTTTTGGATCAAGTATATGGGCTTTGAGTATGTGTATCGAGAAATTGACAGTGCATATATTATTGTCCGTCTGGTAAGCATCGCGCTTATGGTAAGCTGGAATTTCTTTTTGTATAAATATTGGGTGTATGGGGAAGAAGCAAAAAGTTTGTAAAGTTCATAAAGTCTATAAAGTCTTGAAGTTAAAAGTTTTATTTTGGGATTTTTAGTATTGCTATATATAGGTATATCAGTAAGCTGGTAAGATTTTAGCTAAATAGAGCCATTTTCTCACATGTGTACAAGTATGGGAATTTTTCAAAAAAAGCTCTTAATAAAGCAAAAAATGTGTTATACTATAGCCAAGCAATTTTAGTCCTTGACATTATTTTCAATATAGTTTAAAATAGTGTCGTTAATTTCAATATATACATGGCAAAAAATATTGATGTGATCGAAGTCCGCGGTAAAATAGATGAGCTTTTACCGGGTGCAAAATTTCGAGTTATTTTAGAAAATAAGCACGAGGTGATTTGTCACTTGGCCGGCAAGATGCGAATGTTCAATATTCGTTTGAATGTCGGAGATGAGGTCAAAGTAGAACTTACCCCATACGATCTTACCAAAGGTCGTATCACTTATCGTTTCTAAGTCTAAGGAAATCTCAACTAATGCGGTGTACCCCGACTCAGTCGGGGGTTGATATCGCGGCACTAGTTGATGATTTTTTATTAACATTGATTTCGCAGATTACTTGTAAGTGGAATCTGAAATCATCTTTAATCTGTGAAATCATCTTTAATTTGTGAAATCAATGTAATATGAAAGTACAGGCATCTGTAAAAAAACGATGTAAAGATTGTAAAATCGTCATTCGACGAAATGTTCGCTATGTCATTTGTAACAATCCCCGTCACAAGCAACGTCAAGGTTCTAAGCAACGAGTAAAGGCAGCCTGATTTTTTATACCATAATTTTAAGATTTGCAAATATATGCGTGTAGCAGGAGTAACAATTCCAAAAGAAAAGCGAGTGGTTATCGCCCTTACCTATGTATATGGTATTGGTATGAGCATTTCACAACGTATTTTAAAACAAGCAAAAGTTGACGAAAGTATTCGTGTAAAGGATTTATCCCAAGAGCAAGAGGATATGATTCGAAATTTGGTTGAAAAAGGCGAACGGACAGAGGGTGATTTACGGCGTGATGTTTCTTCAAATATCAAGCGTCTTAAAGATATTAAGTCATATCGTGGTACACGACATGCAAAGCGTCTGCCAACGCGAGGCCAGCGAACCAAAACAAACAGTCGTACACTTCGCGGAAATAAACGAAATATTGCGACAAGTGGTAAAAAACCTACTGCGCAAAAAACTTAGTCACTAATTGGCTCACGAATTACACGAATTATATACGAATTTGTCTGTAAGTCGTGCCCCTGTGAGTCAAAAATTATTTGTATATAATTCGTTATTTTTGTGATAAAATTCGTGATGTATGGTAAAAAAAATTAAAAAAGGTCTGAAAAAGAAAAGCAACTTACGCTCAGTATCTCATGGTCGAGCGTATATTCAAGCAACATTCAATAATACAATTGTAACTATTACTGACCAAAATGGCGATGTCATTGGCTGGGGTTCTGCCGGCGGTTCAGGCTTCAAAGGGCCAAAAAAATCAACACCCTATGCCGCAGGAGTGGTCGTCAAAAATGTTGTTGAAGCAGTAAAAGAATATGGCGTCAAAGAAGTGAATGTATTTGTCAAAGGTATCGGCGGGGGAAGAGAGGGCGCTATTCGAGCTCTGAATACCAATGGTATTCAGGTATTGTCAGTGAAAGATATGACACCTATGCCGCACAATGGATGTCGCGCCCCAAAACGACGACGTGTGTAGTAATTTTGATTTGACTCATACGCGAGTAATTGCCTAAAAAATGTACATTATTTCTATTTGGAATTATTATAAAAACTATGGGAAGAACTATTAGACCAAAAAATAAAATAGCTCGGCGTTTTAAAATAAATTTGGGTTTGAAGCAAGATCCGTCAAAGGTTGCTCGGCGTTTACAGCAAGCCCCGGGCGTGCATGGGCCTACTAAGCGCAGTAAAGCATCTTCTTCTTTTGGCAAACAACTCGATGAAAAACAAAAAGCTAAATTTATGTATCATATTCGCGAGAAACAATTTCGCGGCTATGTCAAAAAAGCCAGCGCGATGTCCGGAGACTCAGGTGTGAATTTGCAAGAGCTTCTTGAAATGCGCATGGACAATGTGGTATATCGCATGGGTTTTGCGACTACCCGAGCACAGGCTCGCCAAATGGTAGGACATGGCATGTTTCGTCTCAATAATAAAAAAATGAACATCCCATCTCACATAGTACATGTGGGGGATATTGTTGCAATTAAAGAAAATAAACTCAAAAAGCATTTGTTTGAAGAGCTCGAAACTCGTTTACAAAAACATGATTTAGTTTCATGGGTGTCTGTTGATATAAAAACAAAGTCAGGGAAGGTTCTTTCAAAACCTCAGGATACAGATTTTGAAAAAATATTTGATGTTAAATTTATTATCGAGTACTATTCGACTAGATAATTAATGTCTTCTAACCTCGTATATATGGATTATATTTCTTTACCATCATCTATTGATTTTATAAGCACGGAAAACCCGAATGTGGGTGAACTTCTTATTTCTCCGTGTCATCAAGGCTATGGCATCACGATTGGCAACTCGCTTCGACGAGTATTGCTTTCTTCTATTGAAGGTGCTGCTGTCGAGACTATGAAAATTGAAGGCGTACAACATGAATTTGATGCAGTAGACGGAGTGGTCGAAGATGTACTCCAAATCATGCTCAATTTGAAGCAACTCGCAATTATTTCACACAGTGAAGAACCGGTGCGACTTTCACTTTCAACAAAAAAGGCAGGAGACGTACTTGCCTCTGATTTTGAAAAAAATGCGGATATTGAAATTGTAAATTCTACACATAAAATTGCGACGCTTACTGATGCTAAAAAAGGATTTAATTTGGAAATTATTATTGGCAAGGGGCTGGGGTATGTGTCGGCTTCTGAAAAAGATTCTAAGAATTTAGATTTAGGAACTATTTTAGTAGATTCATTTTATTCTCCAATTAAAGACATTGGCTATAATGTAGAAAATACTCGCGTCGGGGATGTTACAGACTACGAAAAATTGACCCTCAAAATTGAGACAAATGGAACTATTTCCGCAAAAGAAGCGGTCACACGAGCGACAAAAATTTTAATGGATCATTTTAGACTTATTTTGGATGCTGCGGATACCATCTCAGAAAATTAATCCTAGACTTAACTATGAGGCATAATAAAAAACAAGTAAAATTAGGCAGAGTAAAAGCTCCACGAGAAGCCTTGCTTAGAAATTTGGCTGAGTCTTTGGTATTGCATGGATCTATTGTCACAACTCGTGCAAAAGCAAAAGCAGTCCGCGGCGTGATTGAACCGCTTATTACCAAAGCACGAAAAAATCGGCCGGTTGATCGAGAAAAAATCAATCAAGTACTGTATACCGGAAAAGCGATCGCAAAGCTTATCAACGAAATCGCTCCTAGATATGCCGAGAGACCGGGCGGATATACTCGTATGACCAAGATGGGTTTTAGACCAAATGACGGAGCGCAGAAGGTGAGAATTGAATTTGTGTAATTTAAAGTAATACATTAAATTTTCGACATATATAAAAAAGTATGCATGAAGTTAAACGAGAAATAATTGAAGTGGACGCGTCAGACAAAGCTGTCGGTCGTGTTGCAACGCAGGTTGCAAAAATTCTCATGGGCAAACACAAGCCTAGTTTTGAGCGACATATCGATTTGGGTGACTGTGTGGTAATTCATCATGCATCCAAAGTAAAATTTACCGGCAAAAAATTGGTTCAAAAAGATTATATGCATCATACCAATCATCCGGGCGGTCTTAAAACTATCTCGATGAAAAAAGTATTTGACGCAAATCCGGCCGACGTGATGAAAAAAGCAATTATTAAAATGCTTCCCAAAAATAAACTTCGGATTGAAATGATGAAACGTCTCATTATCAATAATTAATGTATTACTATGGTACAAAAATCAGATGACAACATGGCACGAGCTGTAGGACGACGAAAGACCGCTTCCGCACGTGTTCGCATCACACCCGGCAAAGGATCTGTGATGGTCAATGGTCGTGATTACAAAGAATACTTTCCACTTAAATTGTTGCAAGAGCGAGTCTTGTCCCCGCTTGTGGCACTCAGTAAAGAAAAAGACACTGGAGTATCTGTTAAAGTTTCCGGTGGCGGAGTACATGGTCAAGCTGATGCAGTGTGTCATGGTATTGCACGATCACTGGTCGAATGGAATCCTGATTTCAAACCAACACTCAAAGCGCTTGGACTTATGACCCGTGATCCTCGCGCCAAAGAACGAAAAAAGCCAGGTCTTCACAAAGCAAGACGAGCGCATCAATGGAGGAAACGATAGAGTTGTTTCAAGCCTCACTCAAACGAGTGGGGTTTTTGTTTTTATATATGTGGGATACGAAATACGAACGGTACGAAATTACGAAACTATGTGGGATACGAAATACGAACGGTACGAAATTACGAAACT
>JACPGR010000095.1 GCA_016182415.1 Candidatus Magasanikiibacteriota bacterium | reverse complement strand
TCACGCACATAGCCACCAAATCGATATGCCACTGCCCAGCTCGTACCCTCATCAACACTTTTGAGCATATCTCCATTATTTTCAGTCAAATAAATTGTGCTTGAAGAAAACGGATCAAAACTAAGGGATGTAATAGAATCAGATGGCCGCGCTTCAAAAAATACCTCAGTCCATGAACGCATACAATCATCAGTCTTAAATACTTGCCGTCCATTACTTGCATAAATTTTACATTTGTCTTTCGGGTGGACTGCAATCGCACGGACAAATCCGGCCTTAAACTCACTATCTGCTTGCCTCCAAGATTTTCCATCATCAAAACTATAATACAATCCATGCTGGCGAGAAGCCCAATAGAGTGCTTTCGAATCATTGATATCCTCAATTAGTTTAAATACACTCACGCCACTAAGTGACTTCACGCCGTCAGTTGTTGGCATCGATGAAATCGGCTGCCAATTCTCGCCCTTATCAGTACTGACAAACATGCCCGCAGGTCCTGAGGTATTGGTATTATTTCCCCCAAGTAAAATACAACCCTGGCCCATAAACACAAGCACTGCAAGCAATATTCCAAAAAAACTGTAGTGTTTTTTCATATGAAATTTCTTAAATGATAATAGGGTGATATAACTTTGTTTGTAACTACCCACGCCGCTTTACTCGTGAACGCAACTCCTGCCGGCAGGCATGGCATCCCCCGCCCTTCTCTTTCTGAAGCTTCGCTGTGAGCTCACTTCGTGGTGACCTCAGTGGAACCAGCTGAACAAAGAAGGGAGACACGTGAACCTGTATTTCCCCTCTCTTCAGAAAGAGAGGGGCGAGGCTTCGCCGTGGTTCCACGGTTCCATCGAGTTCACCGAGATGTGATGTCACCAGAACTGATCTCAGTCGAACGGGGTGAGTTGCGGTCACTTATATTTCTAACAAAATTTGTTCAACCAAAAGCCGTGGATGCACATTTTGTGCAAGTAATTTTTGTGCGTCTCTAATTTTTGATTCAATCGCCACAATACGCGCATCAACATTTTTATATTCTATAATTCGTCGATGCAATTCTATGTGCCACATACTAAGTACATCTTGCAGATGCTCGCGTGCCATAATATGATCCGTCTTGTCTCCAAACAAATCATCAACTGCTGATATTTTTTCATGAAAACTTTTTCCGAATAATTGTTCAAACCGCGTATATTCATCCAGATACTCTTGAAACGCTTCAGGATTTTGAATCCACGAAATCACTTTGCCCGGCATACCATACGCGTATTTTTTCATGAGTTCTCGAATATCTAAATCACTCACCTGTGTGTCAATATACTCATATACTATATTTTGCGGCACCAACGAAAAATGTATCATCTGAGATCGAGACTGAATGGTCGAAAGCAAATGGTGTTCATCAGGGGTAATCAAAAATAAAATTGTTTTTTCTGTTGGTTTTTCAAGTGTTTTTAAGAGTGCATTCGAAGCTCCCGTACTCAACAATTCTGCATGGTCAATAATTGCGACTTTATATCCATCTCTTACATATGCTCGAGATGAAAGGTGCGAAATGAGTCTTCTGATTTGATCAATACTAATATCTTTTCGCAATTTCTCAGTTTTTTCATTTATTTCTCGCGTTACAAAACTAAAATCAGGACTGGTAAAAAGTTTTTCTCGAGAAACCTTCAACAATCGACTTGCTAAAAAATCAGCAACTGCGCGTTTGCCTACATGTTCTGGACCCGTGAAACAATAGGCATGACTCAAAGTGCCCCGCGTCTCTACTTTTTGAAAAAAATCCAAAATATTCTTGTGGCCGATAATATCTGACATATGCGCATAGTGTACCATAATTATGTCAAAAACTCAAACGTTTTTTTTGCACATTTTTCCCATGAAAATTCTCTAACTCGCTCATAGCCTTTTTCAATCTGCTTTTTACGCAATACATCATCGACCAACAATCGTTCAATTTGAAATGAAATCTCATCACTGCATAATGGATCGACGTAGAGCACAGCGTGCGCGCCAACTTCTTCCAAACTATTTCCGCTCGAAGCAACAACAGGAGTTCCACAGGCCATCGCTTCTAAAACTGGAATACCAAACCCTTCATACAAACTGGGGAATACAAACACTTCGGCCGAATTCATGAGATAGGGCAAATCCGCTTCATCGACCCAACCGGGAGTGATGATGTCTTTTTTGAACGGGCTGTTTTGTATTGCAGTTTCAACTTTTTCGTAGCCATAACCGGGTTTTCCGACGAGTACAAGACTCAAGATTTCATCTGCCTTTGGCAGAAAAGATTTAAGATTATTTTGACGAATTTTTTCAAAAGCTTGGATTATTCTGACGGTATTTTTCTTTTCTTCCAAACGTCCAATTGTTAAAATAAACGGCTTGATGATATTGTATTTTTTCAAAACTTTTTCAATTTCAGTCTTATTCTCCATCTTTCGATATTTTAAATCATAAGCAAGCGAAATAACTGAAATTTTCTTAGCAAGTTTCTCGCTTCGAGCTTCGAGCTTCCAGCTTCCAAGCTCTGCTTTCGTAAATTCACTCGGCGTAATAATTCTCCATAATTTCTTCAATGCAACACGAGCTGACCATGTCGAATACCATCGCTCAAACCAATTGTAACTTTCCGGAAATTTGAGTGCGGCAACATCATGAATGGTCATGATGGTTTTCTTCGGATGGATTATAGGAAATACATGTGCGGGGATAAATAATACATCAGGCGCATGAAATAGCATTTCCCAACTCATTCTAATTTGTGTCCAAAAACGCCAAGGTTTACCCGCCGTAGCTTTAGCGAAGGCGGGCCATCTGAGTACTTTTTGTATCCAATTTGTAGGTAAGTCTGCCAGCTCACCTTCAAGAGGCTTATCAGTATATAACACAAATTCATGTTCTGTTTGAATCTTCTTCAACTCTTGAATCAAAAAATAAGCGTATGATTCTACGCCGGTTTTTTGTATTCTATTTGCACGGGATGCGTCGATTCCTATTGTCATAAATCATGTAACATATATCTCAACGTATCTCAATTTTATCTCCGCGTTTCTACTTCGTTGACAAAATACTCCGCTTATAATTATCCAAATTCTCAAGCGCGATGCCCGTCCCCTTTACAACACATAACAAGGGCTCTTCGGCGACATAGGTCGCAACACCCACAGCTTGTGAAATAAGCTCATCTAAATTTCTAAGCTGACTTGAACCTCCAGACATAATAATGCCTTTATCCATGACATCGGCCGAAAGTTCTGGCGGAGTTTTGTGCAATACTTCTTTGACCGCTTCGATAAGCCCTTCCAAATCATGTTGCAGTGCTTCAGTCGTATCATCGGATCTAATCGTAATGGTTCGAGGAAGTCCGCTAATCATATCCCGTCCTTTGATATCCATAGACAATGGCGGATCCATATACATAGCTGAACCGACTTGAATTTTTGCTTCTTCTGCGCTTCGCTCCCCTATTGCCAATCCATATTTTCTGCGCACAAATTCACTAATAGATTGATCAAACTTATTTCCACCAATTCGAACTGATCCTACGGATACAATTCCACCGAGAGAAATCACTGCAATTTCAGCAGTTCCACCGCCAATATCTACAATCATATGTCCTGAGGGAGAACCAATCGGAATATCAGCGCCAATTGCCGCAACAATTGGCTCTTTGATAATATATGCTGCTTTTGCTCCCGCTGCCATAGCCGCGTCGATGACTGCACGCCGTTCAGTTGAAGTAATCCCTGCGGGAACTGCAACCATTACCTCAGGCCGAAACAAACGCATACCCCCAATCGCTTTATTGATAAAATAGCGAAGCATGGCTTCGGTTGTTTTGTAACTTGCAATCACCCCATCTTTGAGCGGACGCTCGGCAATAATCGTATCCGGTGTACGCCCGATCATTTCTTTTGCTTCAGCTCCTACTGCTAATACTCTTCGATCGTCTCTAGAAATCGCAACAACAGATGGTTCATTTACCACAATACCGCGTTTGGGAACGTATACAAGTACATTAGTTGTACCGAGATCTATTCCGACTTTTTTCATAGTGGTAATCACACAATTCCGAAACGAAGTGAGGAATCTTTCCTACTTCGTTCTTTTTTATAACGAAACCATAAACTCCCTATCCACCCGCAAATCCGTCACCAACTGGTATTTCATATCACCCCAGTGTTTTTGTTCTTCAGCCGGTTTTGCAGACCTTATAGTTTTATCAAAATTTAAGTCAAACGTCAAACCATGGGCTATGGTCCCCAGTTGTTTTTGTACAGTCAAACTATATTGATTTTGTTCGATTATCGTGGCAACAGAATCCGGAAGTCTGTATTCAAAGGTCAATTTTCCTACCTTGCCTGGTTCAATCGCGATAAAAGTACCAAACCACTGTTTGCCATTTTCCACTCCGGAATCAATTTTTCCCGAATCTGTTGTTCTATCCCAACGCATTGAACCTGCTGTTGAAATTAATTCAGACCCTTGTGGCACAAATACGCGCGCATATGTTCGATAGCGTGTAGTTCGCCAATCGAAAACTCCTGCATGTGTATATTTCATGGTAACACCTGCAATGTAATAAGGTGATGCATATCTCTCATCTGCTTCGTGTCGATTTATGACATACGTCAAATTACGTGTCAGTGCATGATCAGTTTTTAAGGCTGCCAAATTTGCATCCACCCACATCAGATAATCGCCAGAAGTACTATTCATCTCTCCAGACAAATTATTTGCAACCACAATTTTTTGCACACCCGGATCGCGCGCATAAACCATAATATGTTTTTCATGCGTAAGCGTAGTGAATACATCTTGATATGCCGACATATTTTTGAACACATCAGATTTGAGATGATCCATAAGTGCACGCATAAACGGCTTGATAATTTGTTTTCGCTCAAAAAAATGCAAGCCCTTGTCATCATACCCATATTCCACTTCATACTCCAATTTTTCAATTACCGTATCGGCACTAAAGTTAATTCCTTGAATTTCAAATGGACCGGTAATTTTCATCAGTTCCTCAAGCACAGTCGTCGTAATCCCCAGGACCGCATCAATGTCTGAAGAGGCTACCCCATTTTCTCCGGCATATAATTCCAAAGACTTTTGGGCGGAAACTGCAAAATCAGGCGACCAATTACTATCGCGAAAATACCATCGATCGACCCCCAGATGATCCAGCAAAATCTGTGGTGGTTTTGGTTTAAAACTGTCCGGAGCATTGCGATCTATTCCCTCGGTTCCCTCCATCGCAAGAATTTCCATGTTTCCCTTGTCCATGCGAATCGTTGCATATGACCCGATAAATCCTCCGCCCGGACGAAGTTCTGTATTATTCAAAAACAAAAACAAATATGTTTTTGGCTCGCTAAAACCCATGAGCTCAGGAAGTTGAGAAAACAACTCTGCTTTTTCTTCACCCAATTCATCAGCCACATATTTTTTGACAAATTCAGAATTCAAAATATTTTCAGGAGATAACTGAGTAAGCCAAGTATATGCAAACCACACACTACCTGCAACTAAGATAAAAATAGCAAGTAATACCCATGGCCATTTTCTAGGTTTTTGATGATGGATCATATTATTGACAGATATTATTAACAGATATTTTTATGGATATTATAACAGATATTAGACAGATATTATTTTTAGCTAACTCTACTCCTATTTTTTTGAGATACATTAAATCCCAGATACTTTCCAAACATCAAATGTGTCACGGCATCAATCGCCGGAATTGCAGATACAAGAATCATCGTAATCGGCAATAATGCCCATTGGAGTAACATAATAATATACATATGTTTTGGATGACTCTGAGGACGTCGCGGCAATAGCGGCAAACTCAAGACTGCTGACACAACAAGTCCGGTCAAAGCCATCGTCATAAGTATTTTAAGTAAATGAGGTGCATTAAAAAATAGAGCACTTTGCTTTACCTCATCACTCGCAAGCCACATCGGCAAGCGTCCGAGAATCGTAATAATAAACGCGGCCAATGCCCACGACCATTTCCCTTCCCATTCAACAAACAGCCACTTGAATTTTTTCCAACGTGGAATTTTATTCCCTTTTTTTCTAAATTCAAAAAGCAAATAAGGTACATGCTCAGTCCCCCATGCCCAGCGACGCTGTTGCATATAGAGATTTTGAATACTTTTTTTCCAATTATCATCACGCACCGTATCCATCGATACCGGAATATACATAGGAGTGACTTCATACTTTCCGTCATATGCAAGCAAACACTGATAAAAAATTCTCGAGTCTTCTGATACAATTCGCTTCTCATGAAACCCCGCATCGACGAGTGCCCGAAAACTCATCGAATGTGATGAAAAAGTTACCAAAGAATCTTGACGAGCAAGCGACGTCATCATCCAAAAGGTCGTACCAAATGCCATGATGCGAAGCGCTGCCGGAGACTCCCACATATTATTATTGTAAAGCGCAATCGGTTGAAACGAGGTGCGAGTCGGGTGTGGATGTGTACAATAGAGATAGGTCAAATATGCAAAATACTGTTCATGACAGACCGTATCAATATCAAACATAGTCACCATAATATTGTCATAATTCCATCCACGCGTGTCGACATATTTTTTCATCTGCCTTTCAGAATAATGTAAATTCGAGCCTTTCCCTGGAATTTCATCGGGAAGATCATGTGGATGCAAGGTAAACACAATATCTGCAAAACAATGTTCAAATGTATGTGTTATTTGAGAATAAATATATTCACAATGCTCTTTTTGTCGCTCTTCACCGGCGATAATAATGGTAAATTTTTTGGGATCATATGCTGAATCACATACACTTTGAACCGCAGTTTTTACCACATCCCATGATTCATTATACACGGTCAAAAAAACAAAATGATGTTTGTCTGCATAATTTGTAATTTCATGCGTGAGCGCATCTTTCCAATCCACTTTTTTGATACGATGATAGCGAAACCAGGCAACACTTAGATAGAATACAAAATTGAGCACTTTCAAAACCCAATAAATGTCAAAAAGGATGATCGCGTAAATCATCCATAAGGGTTTGAGAAATGTGAGCACTATAGACAAGATAAGGGTAATCCAGATGGATAACCCGGGCAGTGTCTCATAGAGACGATAGCGCTGGTAGTCTGAGAGCATAATGATTCAGAGTATAGCGGAAAAATGAGAATTTGTCTATTCAAGGTCGGGTAATAAAAATCAAAATATGAACCGATGATCAAAATCAATATTATTTCGCTTCAGTAATGCAATATATTCATCTTCAAAACTCATGTTACGATGATGTTGTTCTTGATTTGCAATATAGTTTTTGATTACTTCTATTTGAGAATAACTAACACTAAATGCACCATAGCCTTCTTGCCACGAAAAAATCTTTAAATCAGGAAATGTATCGTGGATCCATTTTGAAGAATTACCTTTGATAAGTTGAACAATTTTAGAAAAAGAAATATTAGGATTTGCAGAAAGTAAAATATGTACGTGATCATCGACACCTCCACAACTCAATATCTTAAAATCATTCCCATTAGCAATACCCCCAAAATATGGATACAAACGATTACGAACATCTTTAGATAACAATTTTCTTCTCTCTTTTACACTAAACACAAGATGAAAAAATAAATTTGTGTAGGTATTTGCCATACTATTATTTGACAAAATAATAAAAAATACATAATAGTCCCGTTAGGGACGATAGGTAATAGGCAGGCACTTCAGTGCCTGTAACAAATCAAATAATTATCACTAGTCCCGTAGGGACGGCAGAAAAAAACTAGTGGCAATAATCTGTCGTCCCTACGGGACTCTAAAATTTTGTTATACTTTAACAGGCACTAAAGTGCCTGCCTATTACCTATCGCCCCTAACGGGGCTAAAACATTACAAAATATTTTCTAACAAAAATTTCTAAACAATCACCATCTTTTTTACCATATCCTTCTCCCGACACTCCTCCCCACAATACCCACCCAATCGCTTCACACAATCCAGACAACACACAAAATGTCTATTGCCTTTACAATGGATATGCGCGCAATCAATATACTGATCACTCACCGCACCACACGTATCACAGGTACTCACCACAACATGTTCAGGTGAATCTACGTTAAGGCCCATAGTAACTCGTCCATCAAATACATAGAGCTTGCCTTTAAAATTTTCATTAGGATATTTTTCCATGTACGTAACGATGCCACCAAACAATTGATATACATTGGTAAAACCGTGTTTGACAAGAAAGCCAGACGCCTTTTCACACCGCACTCCACCCGTACAGACGGTCACAACTTTTTTATCTTTGAGATGTGAAAAATCCTCCACGAGCTGTGGCAAATCTCTAAAATTTTTCAAACTCGGCAAAATTGAATTTTCAAAAAAACCGACTTTATGCTCATACTCATTTCGCATATCGATGATATAAAATTCTTCATCACTATTGATGAGTTCATGCAATTCTTCCGCCTGAATATATGTACCCGTCATAACCCGAGGATCCACATCTTCGTCGAGATGCAAACTCACAATTTCATCTCGAACTTTTATCGATAATTTTGGAAACGCATTTCCAGTCCCAGGACTTCGTTTGAAATGCATGTCTGAAAAACGCGGGTCAGCATGCATGATGTCGATATATTTTTGTGTCTGTTCTGGCAACCCTTCAAGTGTCCCATTGATTCCCTCTTTTGAAATAATAATTCTCGCCGTAAAACCCAAATCTTCACACAGTTTTCTGTGTTCATTTTTAAACTCTTCGGGATTTTCTATTTCGATATATTTGTAGTAGAGGAGAATTTCGTGTTTTGTGTTTTGCATAGTGTTCAAATTAGCTAATTTTTTTTACAATCCCCTTTTCTGCATCCACTTCGACGAGGTCACCGTCTTTGAAAACTTTGGTTGCAACTTTAGTACCAATAATGCAGGGGATTTGCAGTTCTCGACTTATCAATGCTCCATGGCTCAAAATTCCACCTTCTTCTGTTATTATTGCTTTTACATTTTTGAGATATGGCACCATCTCAGGAATGGTAGATGGGGTTACCAAAATATCGTCCCTATTTATTTTTTCATAGTCTTGTCGATTTTGCACTACAACGGCATACCCTTTTACACGACCTGGGTAGCTAATATTTCCGTGAACACTTACTAGATCATGTGTATCTTCAATAAAAGTAGAAACTAATTCTGTAAGATTGGACCCATCCTCACATATCTCAACTGAGTCGTCTTGAATCATAAAGACATACCCCTCTTTTCTTCTTTTGATCTGTTCGCTTACATCATCACCTACACCCTTCAACAACTTAGATATTTCATCAGGGTATAAATACAACACATCGAGCTCATTTGATAATCCGATTCGCCGTGCCAATTCTTTGATTAAAGGAAACGCATAAAATGAAGACTGTTCGATTCTTTCTGTTCTCCAACTTCTAAAAAATATACTTTCATTTACCGTTCTAAGGATCGTCTGGTCACGAATACTCTCAATTCCAACAAGAAATTGATCGAAGATTTCTTTTCTTTTTTTTCGGTCGTCATTTAATTTAGATAGTTCAATGTTAGGGTTAGAAATTTTATTGATTTGGTCTCTATAGTAGGATTCATCAAAAAACTCTAGAAACATTCCCTTTCTTTTAAGAAATGAGAAGTATTCCACATGTTCTGTCAATAAAATATCGAAATCAGCTGAATTTTTATTCAATGCAAGGTTTAATAGTGAACGTCGCTCTTCTACAATAATACTGTCACGAATCGGGGTCATAATAATATTCTCCTTCTCAACTATCTCATGAGGTGCATATTTTTTTATGCACTTAAGTGCCTCATTTTCAAGCATCTGATCAATGCATAATGGCGTATAAATTACCGGACCATATGATAATAACTGATCAACATATGTGCTGTATGCACTCAAAATATCTTCATTCTCTAATGTGACCACAAATTCCAAACGAAATTTTTTCCACTTCTTTAAATCCTCTTCATGCTTTTTTGAAAAAAAACCAATAAAATCAAGAATAAAAGAAGGATTACTTTCGATACATTCCCAAACATGTTTTCTCATGTTCTCCAATTGCTCCTCGCTTGTAATAACATATTGCGCGCATGATCCATGCGTAGTGATTCGATATGGGAAATATTTTAACATTTTTTCAGTGGATCCTTTATAAAAAATATAAGACAAAAAAGGAGTACGGTCTCGCTTATGCCAAACATGCCATGGAGTGCTTTTAAGAAAATTAACTAATTTCATCTTTTCCATAAATGAATTATTTGGCTCTAGTTATAGATACACTCTTGATACTAATCAAAATATCTATCAATTCAATTTCTTCCTCCCAATATTCGGCTCTCCACTATACGTCGCCGAAATAAACTGCCCCTTTGGTTGTTTCAATAACTTTGGAATCAACTCTTGCACTCGATCCACATCGTCAACCGAAATAGCCAACAGCGGAATTCGTCTGACATACCCAAACGTGTTTGCAACCACACACCCAATCCGCTCACTCGTAAAACTCCCCGACCCCACCACAACCATAATTCCTTTCAAATCGGTCAGACTTTTGACTTTATGAACTTTTGACTTTATAAACTCATCGATACAAAAAAGAAGCTCGCGATTACGGCTTTCAAAAATTTTATCTGTTCGACCTTGTTCATCAAAAAGTGCAAGATGAACCTGGTCGAACTCAGACATATCGATGAGTAAATACATATTTCACGTAACACATACCACACAACACATATCAATTGGTACGTGATATGTGATACGTGGTATGTGAAAATTACACCCCAACTTTATTAACAACTTTGAGATGCTCCCCTTCAAACACACCATAGACAAATTTGTCCATCACATAGCGACGGTCGGCAAATTCACTTTCACTCATCACGGTGTAGCGAATAGAAAAACCAAATTCTTTTTCATAGTGTTCGATAATTTTTGCAAGAATTTTATGTTTGATAGCACCGACGATACATACATCGGTTGGGGCTTTACGAGAGTTGGTAAATTCACCAGTCAAGACAAGCAGACGAATATCTCCAATTTTTTCTTGTAGCTCCTTGATGAACTCGCTACGCTCGGCTATACTATCTTTGACAAGCAGCGCATGGAGCTCTGAGTAAAAAAGTGATTCAGAGTTGAGCTGATAATACTTTCGTAAACTTGCCCCCACTTCTCCACTCTCAGCATCTTTCTTCTTCTTTATTTCTTCGTCTTTTTCTAGTATAATATCAAGACTCACAAGTAGCTCGATCTCTCTACGTATGGCATTAATTTGCACCTCGCTCGCCCGAGATAATTCTCGAACAAAAAACGATTTTTCCGGCTCTCGAAAAAATATATGTAATAGCTTGACTCGGGTCTTTGAACCAAAAAGTTGTTCAATCATAATTCACTTCGTTTATCCCTCCACAATGTATACCAGATATGTCTTTCTTAATTTGATAAAATATAGTATACTAAAAATTAAGCTGCATGTCAAAAGATACATCGAAGGTTTAAAACCTTTTTTTCGCAATCAAACCTCAGAGTATGTCTATAAAACCAGAAATTCAGGAATTTTTTGTGGAAGGAAATGATGATAATTTGTCACATGTACTTCTTCATATTGCTGAGCCAATCACCGAGACCGAAAAAGAACGGGGTTATTTTTTTGCACTGATTGAAGTAGCTACGAGCTATCCGCATCAGCTGTCGCAGATTCAAGAGCTTATCGCAAATATTGAAACAGAATATTATGAATCTGCACATACAGATGATGCATTCGAACAAGTACTCCGCCACGCCAATGGAAGAAGTGGAGAAATTCTTGAATATGATGGCACTGAAATTCATAGTGTCGTGGGAATTTTACAAGACAAACGCGTGATATTGGGATACCACGGTTCACCACAAGCAACCTTATTTTATCAAAATTCTCAAGCGATTGCATACACCCCGATCATTGAAGAACAAACCGATACTCATCCACACTTATTTTCTACGGTTGTAGAAGGTATAGTACATGAAAATGATTCAATATATATCTGCACTCCGCATGTCAATGAATTTTTTCCGGCATATCGAGTGAAAAATATATTGGAAAATAAAACTGCCCGTCAAAGCGCAATACACATTCAAAAAGTCCTCGATAGTTTAAAAAATAAATATTCCTTTGGCGGTATTCTATTTCACATTCCAAAAATACCCATTACTCCCATGATGGAGCTCGAACGAAAACAAGGACATTCAGTTGCTATCGGTTCTCAAGCCTCGATGGACAAATTCCTCAATACGACCCGCACGACTGAAGAGACTCTCATGCCTCCGCTGTTGAAAAACGCGAAAGAAGGAATACAACATATTTTTTCTAGCGTTAAATCCAGCAGACAATCAAGACGCAAAAAAATAAAAACGCAAAATCAGGATCATTCCTCAAAACATACTCGCATAGAAACCAACTATCGTCCATCACCAAATCAAGATACCTTGATCACGCGAGCCCTGGTTGGTTTAGGCAAATCCCTTGTGTTTCTCGGCGCCGGGCTCTACATAATCCTCAAAAAAACTATTTTTTTATTACTTGCCAGTTTTCGGTACCTTTTTTTTATTATTACCAATAGAAGCGGCCAGCGCACTATCGCGATAGACAATGTAAAAAAATTCATCAATAACAAAAAATATCAAATAGATAATTTAGGCATCATGAGCAAAGTATTATATATCGCCCTTATCTGTCTCGTATTTATTTTTATCATAAGTATCACCTATCTTAAGTTCAAAGAAGACCGCGAAGCACAAGCGGCTCAATACACACACGCGGTGGACATAATTATCGAGAAAAAAGACGAGGCACAGGCACGGCTCCTCTACGGTGAAGAGAAAAAAGCACTTGAAATTTTACGAGAGGCCGAGCGACTCACCGATGCACTTCCCCAAAAAACTGACGAAGAAATTGCACAAGCACGTGAACTTACAACCACACTAAGTGCCATTTTACTCAAACTCCAAAAAATCACGACTGTAGACTCATCTATTGTTGCTGATTTAAGTTCCACAAATGAACAGGTGCAAATCCAAGGTCTCGTATTTTTTAATGATACACTTGTCGCGTTTGGTGAACACGATACGACACTATATACGATTGACCCCATAACGCAGACTCTCGAATCAAAAAGTTATGAACTGATAAAAAATTTAAAAATTGCGGACGTGCCAAAAGAAGATGATAAAATTGTATTTATAACTACCGAACATAAAGCACTTGAATTTAACAAAAAAACTCAATCATTTTCAAGTAAAGAAATATCATTTAGTACTGATAATCCTGAGCTAGTTGATCTTGCAATATACAGCACGCGACTCTATATCCTAAACGCGCGTGAAGAACAAATTTTCAAACACAATCCCACACAGATCGGCTATGATCGTGGTACCGCATGGATCACGAGTAAAACCTCAAGCCTCTTAGATGCAGTCTCAATTGCAGTCGATGGAGATCTCTATGTCCTCACGAGTTCGGGCAAAATTCTCAAATTCTATGCAGGTACTGAACAAGGATTTGAAATTCATGGCCTAGACCCCGCACTTGAAAACCCTACACAGCTCTGGACCTATGCCGACGTGAACAACATATATATTTTAGAACCAACCCACAAACGCGTTGTGATTATAGACAAAGAAGGAAATTTTGTCGGGCAGTATACCAATGAGGCGTGGGATGATTTGCAGGATTTTGTAGTGAATGAGAGTGATAAGATGATATATGTGTTGAGTGGGAATAAGATTTATTTGTTTGGATTCTAAAATAATTTCATCATGAGTTATAATTACACATGTACAAAAATTTTATAACTAACTGATGTTACGCAAAAAATAAAATGCAAGAACTTACCTTCCAAACCAACCCCATCTCTATACTAAACCTTGAAAAAACGGCTTCTTTCTTGGGTGTTTCAACAGCAACAATTAAAAATTGGGTAAAAAGTGGACTCCTTCATACCCAAAATGAACAAAAGGGGTATTTTTTTCATTCGACAGAAATAGAAAATATAAAAAATAACATTACTAGTGGCGATCTCAACAAACTGAAGGGCTATGCTAATAAATCTAAAGCAGAAAGAACATTTATACCGGTCGAATACTTAAAAGACGAAACCAATATTGATAATTTAACCAAAATTATAAATTTTGTTACTAATAATAACATAAATATTTTTACCTCTCTTTTTTTACTAAGCCTTAACTTGCTCAAAAAAGAAAAAATAATTTTAGATTACAACACCAAAGATTTGACCGATGATTTTCAAAATTTATTTTTTACAAACAAACAAATCGGTGAAGAAATAAAGGACTGGGTAACAAAAATTGACACGGACCAAATAAAATTGGCTTATGATTTTTTACTAAACTGCCCACTGCCGGATCAGCGTGATATTTTGGGTTTTATCTACCAATCGTTACTCCACGAAGGCAAAAAATCTCAAAACGGGTCATACTACACGCCAGAAATGATTGTTGACGAGATAATTAAAGATTATGTAAAGCACAATTCAAAAGTACTTGACCCGTGCTGTGGAACAGGACAATTTTTGCTGGCATTTTCTGAAGCAATTGAAAACCCTAAAAATATTTATGGAATTGATATCGACGAAATGGCAGTTAGAATCGCACGGTTAAATATACTAATTAAATATAAAAATAAAGATTTTGCGCCTAACATAGTATGTAAAAACACCCTTCTTGAAATTGGAAACTATGACTTATTTAGTTTAAACGATGAAAATATCCGCGATTTTGATGTGGTTGCTACGAACCCACCTTGGGGTGTACATTTTTCAAAAATAGATACTGAAAAATTAAAAACATCTTTTCCAGAGATAACATCTTTTGAATCATTCTCATATTTTTTAAAAAAAAGCATTGATTTATTACACGATGGCGGGATGATTTCGTTTATTTTGCCGGAGTCGATACTAAATGTAAAAACACATAAGGATATACGAGAAATAATTTTAAAAAATACCAGCATTAAAAAAGTTTCTTATCTTGATCGTGTTTTTAAAAATGTCTTTACATCGGTTATCAGGCTCGATTTAGAAAAAAATAAAAACAATAATAATCAAGTCGTTATTCAAAAAGAATCCGAAACATATACAGCTGAACAAGCCAAATGGAAAAATAACCATAATTTTATCTTTGACATACATGCCAATAATATTGACACCAGTATCATCGACAGAATTTTTAGTACTAAACACACAACGCTCACCAATCAGGCTGACTGGGCACTTGGTATAGTTACGGGTGATAATGACTCTTTCATCACAAGCGAAAAACGAGATGGGTTTGAAGAAATATATAAAGGCAAAGATGTTGAAAAATTCATTTTAGGCGAGCCAGCAAACTATATAAATTTTGAGCCAGAAAAATTTCAGCAAGTGGCCCCTGTTGAAAGATATAGAGCAAAAGAAAAACTAATTTACAGATTTATCTCCAAAAATTTGGTTTTCGCTTATGACGACAAACAAAAACTGACATTAAACAGCGCAAATATTGTGATCCCTAGAATTCAAAATTATTCCGTAAAAGTAATCGTCGCCTTACTTAACTCATCCCTTTACCAATTTATATTCCAAAAAAAGTTTTCAAGTATAAAAGTTCTACGAAGTCACATCGAACAAATGCCCCTACCCCTTTGGGAATCAAATATCTTTAATAAAATTGAAAAAATGGTAGATGATATTATTAATAATGGAACAGAATTTGAAAATTTAGATAACTATATTTTTAACGAATACTCCCTATCACCAAAAGAAATAACTTATATTAAAAATTCTTAATAATAAATTTATGGAAATTCTAAAAGAAAGTTTGGAAAAATTGATTGACCAACTGCCAACTAATGATAGTGAAAAATTAAAAAACAGTCTTAAGGAATTAATGTCAGTATATCCGTTTAACGAATACGAATACATTATTTCTAATTTATTGGGTGTGAACAAAATTACTCTGGATGATTATTTAAAAATCAGAGAGGAATATTTAGTAAGGAATGAATATTTACATATTTTTGAAAAATATGGTTCTCCTACATCATTTGGAATTACATGGGCACAGTCACATATCCACGCCATCGTCCCTGAAATGAAAAAACCCACCAAGAAAGATTGTCCTGATTTTGATAATGAATATGATTTCTATTACAAACAAGGAAAAAATCGGTTCTTCGTAAATTATTGTGGGTAAAGCTCTAACAGCTTACTATGGTGAACCACCAAATTTGTATACAAAGCCCTGTAAGGGCGATATATGTTAGCCAGGCACGTGAGTGCCTGGTAAGATATGGTACAATCATGAG
>JACPGR010000091.1 GCA_016182415.1 Candidatus Magasanikiibacteriota bacterium | reverse complement strand
TACTCCTAAGATATTGTCATATGATTCTTGCATACCCCAAAATGCGTCTTGTGGTAGCGCGCCGACCACCCAAAATGTGAGCACCATGAGCAAATTCATAGTAAATCCAATCCAAATGACTCGTCGTGCTCGAGCGTAGCCATAGACTTCAGTCAAAATATCACCAAAAATATATGCAAGTGGAAAAAGAATAGTTCCACCGTCAAAACTGAGCCAGCCAAGCGATGCAATTTTTGCACTCGTGATGTTGGAAAGAATTAAGACCACAGCGAAGGCGGTGGTGATGATATCTAAAAAACGAAAGTTTTTCATAGTGTGATTGTTACTTAAGTTAAAAATGAGATTGGATACGAAATACGAAAGGTACGAAATTACGAACATACGAATCGTTTCGTAATTTCGTAAAGTTCGTATTTCGTATCCCTAAATTATTTTAACTCCACTCCTTTTTTAATTTCACAAACCTATCTTCCAAAATAGATCCTCTTATTTCACACATCAAATTCACAAAGAAGTATACATTATGTATGGTCGCAAGTCGATAGGCGAGCAGTTCTTGTGCGTTGAATGATGATGCAGGTAGGCGCGGGAATGGTTTTGACAGGTGAAACAGCCGCAGTATTTGTCGATTGGATTGGGGTCAGTTTTGAATCCGGAATTGGTGATGTTGATATAGAGTTTTGTGTTTATTTTTTTGTGGACAAAGAGTCTGCCATTTCGCGCGACTCGAGTGGGAGCAACACAGTCAAACATGTCAACACCTTTTTCTACAACTGCAAATAGATCACGCGGGGAATATCCCACACCCATGGTATAGTGCGGTTTGTCTTGTGGAATATAGGGGTTTATCCAGTCGAGTATATCACGCGTGGCTTTCATATTATATCCGACTGATTCGCCACCGATTGCAATGCCGTCAAAATTAAGTTTGGAAATTTCTTGTGCAGATTCTTCTCTAAGTTCTTTATGATTAGCACCTTGGATAATGCCAAAGAGAAATTTTTTGTACGCACTTTTTTTCTTGTTTAATTTGTTGTGTTCATCAAGGCACCGTTTCGCCCAGGCATGAGTTCGAGTCATTGCTTTTTTTGTATACACAATATCCGCATCATCTGGAGTACATTCATCAAACGCCATGATAATGTCTGCCCCGATTTTATGTTGAATTTGAATTGCGTTTTCTGGGGTGAATCTATGTTTGGATCCATCAATGTGTGATCTAAACGTAACTCCTTCATCATCAATTTTAATCAATTGCTCATTTTTTGAGTTTCGTAATTTCGTATCGTTCGTATTTCGTATCCCTTTACTCTCTTTTTGCAGTCCCAAACTAAACACCTGAAATCCTCCGCTATCAGTCAAAATTGGTCTATCCCATCCTATAAACTTATGTAATCCATCAAATTGTGCGATCAAATCTTCTCCGGGGCGCAAGTGTAGGTGATAGGTGTTGCCCAAAATGATTGATACATCAATTGTTTTGAGATCTGCGACATCAAGCGTTTTGACTGTTGCCTGAGTCCCGACCGGCATAAAAACTGGAGTTTGGATATCTCCGTGATCTGTGTGAATAATGCCAGTGCGCGCTTGGCTTTTTTTGTCTGTATGGGTAATGTGGAAAAACATAGGGTAGTTCAAATATGCCCTCTATTCTAGCTTATTTTGTTTAAAATATCAATCTGTGTTATACTATATATCTATTGTGAGATGTCACACAATTTTAAGTCATTCGTTAATATCTACTGAGACAGATTGTATGCAGATAGAGGAAAAACAGATACAAGAGCTACTCGTGCGCGCTAAAGACGGAGATTCAGAGGCCTTTGGAACTGTCTATGAGTCTTATGTTACCCAGATTTATCGCTATATTTATTTTCGGGTCAAAGACAAAGATATTGCAGATGATCTTACTCAAAGTGTATTTATCAAAATTTTTGCGCATATTGATCAGATAGATCCCGAATATCCGCGCGCTTATTTTTTTACTGTAACGCGTAATTTACTCGCAGATCACTGGAAAAAGAAAAAAGATATATTGTTCAATGAATCTGATGAAGAATTTAAACTAATCCCCAGTGAAGACAATATTGTGGCGCACATTGATACTATGCAGGAGATGAACAGAGTCAGAGGGTTTCTCCACAAACTTAAAGATGAACAGCGAGAAGCTTTGACACTTCGATTTATGCATGAATTATCGACCAAAGAAATCGCCGAGATTATGGATAAAGAAGAGAACACAGTGAGACAGTTGCAGTGTAGGGGGCTTAAGACTTTGCGTGAATATCTGGTGACTAATCATTAACAGGATATACTATGAAAGATATATACGAACACATACTTGAGATGCTTGAATCAGGCGAAACGCATGCGGATATTTTGGCGTATTTCAAAAATTCCGCTCAGTCTCAGGATATACTCAAGATGCTTGATGCCATGAATTTAGACGAGATATATCCGGACAAGGCAATTTTGCGTAATGCAATTGCAGCGACGAACACCGCATCTGTCACACAAACTGGAGGTGATCGTTATATAGCAGTAGCAGGAAGAGACATATGCGCATCCTCAAAAAAATCAAACCTAGGTTCTTTCTTTAATTTTCTAACACATACGCTTATGCAAAAACGACTCATATTTGTCGGCACGGGTGTGGCAACGTTTTTTGTCATCGTAGCCGTCGGAGCATATATGATGCGTGGGTTGTATTTTTTACCTATCGATCAAAATTTGGTGTTTCAGATAGAAGAAAATGCAGATCTCACTCAATATTTTGAAGATGTGGATTCATTTCTCATCGAAGATATAGATTTTGAGAATGATATGTTACTCCTTGCTGCACTTGATGCTCCGGTGGATATCGAAAATCTCGACACGGAGCTTGAATCAGATATCAACGCATTGATTGGTAACTTTGAAGACCTCGATAGTTTTGATGAGGATATTGATCCTGAATTGGATGAGTTATTATCTTAAAATAGATGTCGTATAATTTATATAATCATATACTATATGAAAAAAATATTTTTGATTGCAGTATTGGCCATTATTTGTCTTAGTAGCTCTCTTGTCGGCACTGTGTATGCCGAGACAGACCCTTCAGTTTCTCGGGTGATCAAAAGGGATTTGTTACCGGATGAAGAGAAAAATGATCAGTTTACAATCATCGATAGACGCAGACGATACGAAGCCGCCCAAATATTGTATCAACAAGATGTTGAAACGTATCGTACGCATAAAGCCAAGCTGATTGAGGCTCGTGAGCGATATCAAACTATCAAAAATGAAGAGGAAAAAGAACGATTTGCGCTACAGGCTCGTGTCTATCTCAAAAGTGCTATTGAAACATTCATTCATCGTGCACAGCGTATTGTCGTATGGGTCGATGGGAATTCGGATATAGATGTCCAAATACAAGAAGATACGATACAAAAAATCAATGCTCAAATTACTGAATTGAATGGGATGCTTGCATCAGTTGATAGTCTGTCTCTTGAACAAATACAAGATCTCACGATACAAGTACGCGCTCGTATTGCCGCGTATAATGGAACTGTTCGATCAGTGGTAGGAAATATCAAACAAGCCCAGATTGATACATTATGGAGTAAGGCGCAGGAATTACTCGCTCGTTTTCTCAACAACATCGAAAATATGGAGGATAAAGGAATAGATATGACCAAAGCTCGAGAATTGTTGATTAGCGCCAATGCAAAACTATCAGGTGAAAAGACCAAAGAAAATATCATTTCAGCGTATAGCGATTTGAGAAATTTACTTGTTCATCTCAAGCAAGCGACACAATTGCAACAAAATCAAAATTAATTGTATAGTTCAAAACCGGGTAGAGATGCTCGGTTTTTTGTTGGGTTTTGGTGGGTCTTGGATGAGTTGAAGTTATCGTGAGGATGAGGTATGATATAGAAACTCAAAACTTCAAAGCACAAAACTCAAAATAAATTTAAAATTTTAATACTAAATGTCATAAACGTTTTGTTATTTATTTATTCATTACATTATTTGAATTTTTGTTGAGTTTTGGATTTAGAGTTTTGAGTTTTAAAACCATATGATTGATTTTCAAAAAGAACTTAACACAGAACAGTTGGATATTATATTGCATGGCAATGGTCCTTGTTTAGTTTTGGCTGGTGCAGGGAGTGGGAAGACACGGACGATTACGTATCGAGTTGCCTATTTACTCGAACAAGGCGTGAAGCCTGAGAATATTTTGCTCGTAACATTTACCAACAAAGCTTCTCGAGAAATGCTTGAACGTGTGTCAAAAATCACTGAGGGAAAAGTGCAGTTACTCTGGTCCGGGACTTTTCATCATATTGGCTACAGAATCTTAAAAAAATATGCGCCGGTGTTGGGCTATAATAATAATTTTACTGTGCTTGATTCCGAAGATTCACGAGATCTGATTAAAATATGTATCAAACAAGAAACCGGAGATTTTACGGGCAAGCGATTTCCCTCGCCACAAGTGGTACAATCAATGATTAGTTATGCTCGAAATGCACAGATGACGATTGCAGACGTCATCGATTTGCAACATGATAGTTGGGCACACGTTACCGAAATAATCGAGCGAATTGCAAACGAATATGCCAAACGAAAAAGGATTTCAAATGTGATGGACTTTGATGATTTATTGGTCAATGTGCAGGTGTTGCTTGAAAAATCAAGAGAGGTACAAGAAAAATATGCGCGACAGTTTGAATATATCATGGTCGATGAATATCAAGATACCAACAACGTTCAGGCAAAAATTATTGACTTGCTTGCATCTGTACATAAAAATATTTTAGTGGTGGGAGATGATGCGCAAAGTATTTATTCATTTCGCGCAGCAGACATCGGGCATATTTTGGAATTTGAACATACCTATCCACACCCCCAAATTTTTAAACTTGAAACAAATTATCGATCAATTCCCGAAATTCTCGATGTGGCAAATCAAGTCATAGCGCAAAATACTAAACAATATAAAAAAGAATTACGCGCAGTACTCGAAAGTTTTGCCAAACCTGAAGTACATGCCTTTGCGGATGCGTATGAAGAGGGTAGATTTATTGTCGGGCGAATTGAAGAGTTACTCGCCGAAGGTGTTGCGCTCAAAAAAATAGCCGTATTATTTCGTGCAGCGTTTCATAGTCAAGCGCTTGAAATGGAATTATCCAAGCGGGGGATTGCATATGAATATCGCGGTGGTATTCGATTTTTTGAGCGTGCGCATGTCAAAGATATTTTGGCATACCTCAAAATTTTCAATAATAAAAATGATCAGATTTCATGGAATCGTATTCTCAACATGCAAACAGGGATAGGTCCAGCTGCGGCGGGGAAGATTTATTCGCTTGTACAAGCGCCTAATACCCCCCAACCCCCCTCAAGGGGGGAAAACCAGAGTGATTCACCGTTCACATCCCCCCTCGAGGGGGGCAGGGGGGTGTTTCAACCTGTGCACACACACCTAACCCTTGAACAGCTGTCCGACATTAGTTCGTCTCTCACACCAAAAGCACAAATAGGATGGAATGATTTTTTGCAGATTTATAGTGTATTGAAAATAGAAGATAAGAAAAATCCGGGGCAATTAATTAGTGCCATTACAACATCAAAATATCGAGATTATCTTGAACAAGAATATCCGGATTATCGTGAGCGTTTGCAAGATCTTGAGCAGTTGTCTGTATTTGCATCGCAGTATGTTGTAGAAAATGAAGAAGACGAACCACTCACTAGATTTCTCGCTGAAGCCACACTGCAAGAACAATATACCACCGAACAAGAAAATTCTTCAAAAGAAAAAATGATTCTTTCAACCGTGCATCAAGCAAAAGGTTTGGAATGGGAGGCAGTCTTTGTCATCAATGTTTCAGCCGGACAATTTCCGAGTGAGCGATCTCGTGGAGATGAAATCGAAGAGGAACGCAGACTTTTTTATGTTGCTATTACTCGTGCGCAAAAATATTTATATGTGACTTATCCGCTTGTTTCAAACAAATATAGTATGCTTCAAGGCCCAAGTATGTTTATCGAAGAGATAGACCGAGATTTACTTGATATGCACGGTAGTTTTGATAGTGGTACGAGTTCATTTTTTGATCCGTCTGACGATGTGGATGATATTAAGTATGTGTCAGAAGATGAAGAAGATCCCTGGGCAAAAAAGAAGCGGAGTTTTTTGAAAGATTTGGGAGATTTATAATTTTGGGGTATTATGCGATTAACACCAAACAACTGATTGACCTATCTACATCAAAAGAACAAATGCGTTTTTGATGTTTTTGTAATAGTTTGCGTATATATGTGGTAGAGCTGTTTCCAACTCGTAGCCATAATATTTTTGGCGGATGACCATAGAGTACACTGCGTTCATTGAAATCAGCGTCTTGTGTTACAATCACAAAATTATGTTGGCGCGCATACTCCCATATTTCTCTATCTGTACTTGTGTGTAATCCCAAAGTATATATACTATCTTGCTTTAATAATTCCTAAATAATCTCAAAATTTGAAATCTTTTTTAATCTACTCACATCCGCTCGTGAACGCAACTCTCCCCTCGCCCCTCTCTTACGAAAGAGAGGGGAAAACACACGTTCACGTGTC
>JACPGR010000094.1 GCA_016182415.1 Candidatus Magasanikiibacteriota bacterium | reverse complement strand
CAATTATCCAACACTTGGACACCGGGTTTGAAGATGCAGATTTTGCTATCGTCGTTGAGACCATGGGCTGTCTTGAGTGTTTTGTAGGCATCCTGTTTGGAATTCTCATCAGGAAACATACTATTCATGTCTTGAATTCCTGCGACAGTTTTTTGTAAATCAGGATCATCACAAAAATATATATGATCAGATTCAAAAAACTTCTCAATACAACCACGAGCACTATAGGAAAAATCAGTATTATTACATACGGGCAGATGATTTTGAAACATACCCATAGTATCATTTGAGATGGTACCATCACCCCAATCGTACTTCACCCGACGTATGGGCATGCGATTTTTATCAGCATTGGCAAAAAATTTGACTGTTGCCTTGAGACTGCCTGACCCAATAATCGGATCTACTCCTGGAATATTATTAGCATCCTCATAACCCGTGTCATCCCCATCTTTATTATAATCCGTATCTGTATAATTTCGATTATTGACGGTGATAGTGCTCTCATCATAAGCAGCCGCGCACGTTTCGCCATCAGCAGTACATAGATAGGGATCAAGTGCAAAGATACGTGGAGGAAATGTAGCATTAGGACCCGTTTGAACTATTGTATTACTTAAATCTGAGACTTTTGTTGCTATATTCTGTGTATCTACAACATTAAAAAAATATGCAAATAAGTTATGCAACGACGCAAATCCATTAGCACTGTTACCTAAGATAGGTTGAATATACTCATTCTTATCCATATTAAGCAAACCATCACATGAATTTTGTAGTGAAAATATATCATTTTCACTACTATCTGATGAGATAGTAGATCCTCCGTAACAGGAGTATGGAACACCAAATTCACTAGCAAAATATGGAAACCACATATATCTAAGTTCCGGCGGCGGCAATTTTGACTTAACTGCTGATTCCAAGGAATTATTAGTTAAATTAATAGTTGCCCATGCCGGTAATGCTAGAGATCCAAAAGGTTTTTGTAGGGTATCTTTTTTAATTGCCTTAAACAAACTGAAATCAACAGAATTATCATCTTCATCAACCCATGTTGAATCTGCCCCCCCCCCTTGCCACACTCTATCGGTCCATGCTTTATTTGACGTTTCCGCAGGACCTTTGTTATCATCGTACACGGATACGAGTTGAGTACAGGTATCTTGCAGTTCTGCTATAGTCGCAAAACGAATACCGCCACCTTCGGCGTCTTCATTCCATGCTCCATCACAAAATCGTGAAATATAACCAAGAAACTCACCATCTTTATTAAAGTCCATACCAATCGCAATCCAATTGTTATCATGTGATGAATCGCCTTGTTTACACGAGGCTTGAAATGGATCTCTCTCCTCAAGCGGGAGTTTTAAATTTGCTCCATCTTCATCAAGACCAAAATCAAAGGGATGCATACCTCCGTTACCATTTTCACCAGGTCCTGCGGGTATAAAATAAAACAAAGTTACATAGCGACGATATATCGTATTACGAAGATCATCTATTGTGTCAAATTTTGATATGTCAATATGTGTACTATAATCACAATACGATTCCAGTGTATTGTTATTACACTCATCTAAATCATTATTTTGAAGCATATACTCAACAATGTATGCGTTATCAGTATGATCAATGCTACTAAAACCTACCCAGTTGTCGTCCGCAACATATGAACTATTACGACCAAGTATTGGTGATTGGGGATCTGAATCAGTGTTCTTATTGTGTATGTCTCTTAAATCTTGCAAATCAATTCTGAATTCAGGAGTAAGTAATGGAGGATTGGCACCTTCAGCTCCACCCGGGTATGCGAGTGGTACAAAATATACACGTTTAAGATTATATTCATTAATTTCTTTTTCAAATTCTGTATCTCTATACCGGGCATTCTTATTTGTAAGTTCAGGAGAAAAAGCACTCGTTTCAGCTTCCTGTATATCAGACTGGTTGACATTACTATTCATGGTATAATATTTTCTACCCTGATCAACGTCTGCTTCATTAAGTACATTTATTTGTTTATCAATCCATAGACGTGGCGGATGCATCAAAGTGCCTGAATCACCGGCTCCATTAGGATCTAAGACATCCCCTCTCGGCGCAAATCCGAATACTGCGGCGGTGTATTTACCTTGATTATATTCATCAAAGTAATATGGACCACATCCATTTGTTGAATCCAGACGCATAATACGAGCAGTCTGCCCTAAATTTTTCCATGCCCATACTTGCATCGTGCGATATAAATCCTGAATACTTCCATCTCTCATCAGTTTAGCGTATGCGGATGGATATAATAAAGTTCCTATAGTAATACACCCCCCTTGAATTGAGATATTATATCCTAAAGATTCTCCCATAAACATACTTTGTGATGCAATATCCACTTTTTTGCCTCCAGTACTCATTTGAATATTTTTATTATAGTCAAAAAGCGGACCAACAACCTCTTTTAGTCCTAGCACACTTGTGTCACTTACATTAATGACCTGATTATAAAAATAATCAAAAAAATAATTTTCTTGATTCCAACTTCCGTGTTTTGGACTTTTGGCAGGAAAATAATCAGGAAATCCTTGTGTAAATAACTGTAAACTTTCAACGGAATCTACGGTTTGATAGTTAGTATTACTCCAATAACTATCCGCAAAAGTATCATCATAATACCCTCTCCCAAAACTCGTCATCTCGGTACAATAGACACGTCCCGCAGAATTCGGCGAATCAAAGTCCGGCTCAGGGAGATAGCCTGTCGCCGGATTGGAATTGTAGATATCTACATTGGACGCAGAGACTTGAATCGGAAACCAGGTCAGGCAAGGAAAATTGTACTGCAACTGAGTCTTATCAACATAGGGTCCCAGCGGACGGCTGGTGTCATACTCAAGACACAAACCCTTCAAGCCTAAATACTTTCCCTTTTTGGCTTGGCGATTGCAGACTCCGCCTGTATCATCTTGAAATGGATTACACTCACTATCACTCGAACAGGTTTTGCCTTCTGTCCCCGTATTTCCCGAACATACCCCATCCGCTATCTCATCTGCGTCATCGGTATGCCAATAATCAATGACCCCATTTTTATACTCCACTTTGATATAATCACAGGCGCAATCTTGCAATTCTCCCTTTTCATTTATTTGACAGACATTCGCCCCACTATAGCGCCCGTAGGGAGTTTTGTAGTCCTTACGACCTAAGTTACCCGTCTTAGTGCCTGAATTAAAGGTATGTATATCATCCGTCGGTCCGTCAATCGCAATACGCGCGTCAAAAGGACCGCTTGACTCCGGATGCGCCTTGCAGGTACCTGGCTCAAGTTCGTCTAACATATACCCGATATTTTGAGCCTCGCGAAGATCTTTTGTGTCTAGATACACTTTTGTATTCTGAGGAGTATCAGGTTGAACCTCTGGATCTTGACTAAATACGCCATCTATTGGATACAAGCACTTAGTACCATAACACCTGCCGCCTGCATCAAACCCACAGACCTGACCCTGTTCTTTTTTCAATTGTCCAATAAATTGTCCACTAAATTGTCCACTAGTATATACTTGACCACATCCATATGATGGATCATCATCGAAAAGCTTTGTATTCATCTCAAAGGCAAGATAGGCTAGATCTTCATGTGGAAATGTAAGGTAGACATAGTGGCTTGGGTCATATTTATTATACAATGAAAAACCTGAATAATCCGGATCACTCCATGAAACATTGCGAAACATATACTTTTCAAACGTGAGAAGCTCTTGAGTATTATTTTTGATCCATCCGATGGGTTCAATACAATCTCCATTCGCATCAAGCTGATTGCAAGCTTGAAAACTTGAGCATATTTTTTGATCTATTCCTTCCGCATCGGTAACTTTGTAGGAGTCGCGGCAAGACAGCCATTTACTGCATTCTCGATCTCGGCGTACCTTAATGATCGTATTTGTGTCAATTGATTCTTCTGACACATTAGGATTAAAAACCATTGGCTTTACCAAGGCATACTGCTGTGCCTTACTGAATGCATAGGTTAGAGTCGACGCATATATCTTATTTGGATTTTCCGTCATATCAAAAAGCACACAGCCTTCTTTTTGGCTTATTTTGCCTTCACATTGATCTGTCTCGGCAAAGAGCGTATCATCATTGATGGCATAGTAGGGTTTGCCTTCCGGATCGCCTGAGGTATCGGCAGGATCAATGAGCTCGGTACAGCCACTATATTCATCACTGCAAACTCCCACAAAATTCTGATAATTTTCGGATGCATTGGACCATAGACCATACTCTGGTCCGGGTTTGATATAGTCGGGATAACAGGCTGTCTGTCCGATATTCACACACGTATCACCACTATGACAATCCGTATCTGATTTACAGAAAGCCTCGAGCAGACTGCCAGAGCCATCTTTACAGACTCCAACTCCATCCATAAACCATCCACTCGTCTCTACCCCCTGCAGTTCCACACCTGTTTTATACACACACAAGGACGAGCCGACCGCAACAGGGTCTTTGAAAAATTCAATCGTATTGGTATGTTTGAATTCACTGCACCCGAGTTGCGCCTGCGTACAAAGGGTCTCAGTGTAGTGCGCAGGATCATTGAGCAGATACGTATCGCTATATGCATAACTGCTTGTGAAGTCACCCGGCAATATATGCTCTTCTCTACCCATCTGTTGACAACCCATATACTCTAGGCTACACAAATTTTGTTGCTGAATTGCGAGATATTCTACCGGTGAATCTGCCGGGATGACAACCGTAGAGCTGACGACCTGCAACTGATCTTGTGTATTTATGGGGAATATCGTTACAGCAGACGTACAATTTTGTGGTAATGATGGAGAAGTACAAATTGTGGAATTTTCTGTCCGAATAATATTAAAACTAGTGGGATCAATTGTATACTTCTCATTCAATAAATACACCGGACCTTTGATAAAACATGCATCTTTCCCTTTTTCAAAGGTACAGGAATATTTTTTGTTATCGTCAAAATTGACCTGACACACGGTATCTGTTTGTTCAGTAGCATCTGTTCCTCGTGTACAGAGTGCATTATACACCAACCCCGCCTTCGCCTCGTCAGAAGTGCCTTCTGTATTTTGGGTATCAATCACCGGCCGACAGCCCACAGCCTCGGCACGGCAGAGTTTTTCAAACCCGGTGATCGTCACTTCTTGTGTGGTAGGCGCTTCTCCTTCGGTATAGGCGCGACAGCCTAGAGCTTCTCCCGGATAAGCATCAAAGGGACTAGAATCACACGACAAGGGCACCTCATAGCCTTCGGCAGTTTTCCACGAATCTTTGATGAGGGGGATGTAGTCATCGGGGCTGTCGCCAAGAGATGTAAGACGGATGTTGTCGAGGAAGAATGTTTTGTTGCCAGAAGTGTCAAACACTAGGGTAGTAGTCGCGTCTGTATCATGGGTAGACAAAATTGGACCAATCCGATATTCTTGCCACTCAAGGGTGACAGGAGCGGGAATTGCTGTCTTGGTCAAGGGATCTTGTGTAAATATAATTTCAGTTTTATTTACTTGTGTTAGCTTAATCGTGATACTTTGTGGCTCACCACGCGCCCAAAATGTAAGTTCATAAAATAAACCTTTCTTAATTATCCCCGGTTCAAAGTCATGCCATGTATCTCCCCCAAAAACAGGCATTTTGAGAGAATACAAACCGACTTGAGTCGCTTCAGGAACAACGGTACCTACCCATCCTGCTTTCGCATCTGCAAGTGAGGTTTCAGTATTCCCCACCGGTTCAAAACTCGTACTATAGACTTCATGAATATTTTGTCCCGTGTTGCCGATATACATACGACACGAGTTTGCAGAAGCCGGACAGCTCGTCGCTTCACTCGGGATAGAATAATAGATACAGGCTCCCCCATTTGGATTGGCAGTATCACTTTTCCATATACCGCCATCAAAACAACGCATACACTTATTAGCTTTGAATAATCCGCCTTTGTTTGTGCATTGTGGTTCAACAACATCTATATCTACATACATCTGTGAATCCGTCTTTCGATATTTTTGACAAAATGGAGAAACTGATATGGTCTTATCGAGCAAACGATAGTAAATATTTCCCAAACTATCATACAAAGCGCGACAATCCGGATGCGCGGCGAGAGGACTATAGGGATTGTCTATGAGTTGATTATATGTTGCTTGATTACACAAATTATACTGCCCGAGTACATCCGCATTTGTATTATAATATATCAAAGGTGAATTAATTTTAAAATTATCTAAAAAATCTAAATTACTACCATCAAATACATCAGGAATGTCATTAACAGTTTGTACGTGCGCTAAATTATGTTTTTTCAAAATATAGCCCTGAGACTCAGACCCTTCCCAAGAATAAAATACTTTGGCATTGTTTCCATCCGGTATCTGACATATTTTCAAATCACTATAATACTCAAGTTGTTCGCCACTAATATCTGATATATTGGTAAATTCATCACAGCCGGCATACTGCGCGCTACAGGACTGACCCGTAGACGGCACAAAATATTTAGGAAATTTTTCCGCTTCAAAATTGGTAGACTCTTGTTTGAAGGTCTCATAGCCCACACACTGCGAGGGACAATAATTTGCCCCGACAATACCCGTAACGTGCGTGCCTCCGTCTTTGGGAGTATAGATCTGACAGCCTATTTCTTCCGGAATACAGGCGCCGGCAAAATTGGTGCAGGCCTCAGGGATATCTGCAAGCAATTGCAAATCCGCTTTTGTCTCAGGCCAATCGAGCATAAGTGTGCTTGGATTAGTATCATAACACCCAAGATAATTTGGTGCCTTTTTCGCATAGATCTCTTGCTCAGTTGAAGATGCATTCAAAAATAAGGTACAGCCATTTTGAGATTCTGGACAGCTATATTGTCCAACCTGCTGATTGAAAAACAATACATCTTGTCTTTCCTCGACCTTGTCCGATATATTCACATCTTGACTGCCCAGCCACTGCCCACTATTCACCTGCTCCGTACTATACGCGCTACATCCTACAGACTCGATGTTACAGGTGCCATACTCAATACTGCGAGATAGATATGATGCATAGGAGCCTTCTGTATTGGTATATGTTTTACAGGTATTATAATAACTCGGACACGAAGCTCCAGGAAGCTTCCAGATATTTTTTTCTTGCATACAATACCCATATGCGATACAAGAGCCGCTTGCATCTGTTTTAAGACAAGTCGATATATCTGCACACTCTCGATTACGCTCCGAAGATCCATCCGCCATCAACATCGGACCATTGACTTCTGACTCACACCGAGCTTCCGGAGCTTTGATAATCCAGTTGGGGTCTATGAGATGACAAAAACGATGCGTAGCTGAGTCAAAAGACTCGCCTTCTTTTGGGCAATTGTTGAAACCTGCGACCACCTCTCCCAAGGTGTCAGGCTTATCCGGACTTGAGCGCGCTACCGCTATCTCAAAACCAAGCGGCACAATCCGAGCTCTGCGCAATTTTGCCACATTGGAATAACAGTAGGCATCGCTATAACAATTTCTATCCGTATTTTTTGCGGTATCACTCTTAAAACGCGCGCTCGGCAGCCTCGCGATTGGTATTGAGTGTTGAGGCATAAAAATCAACAACTGAGGCATCGCCGCTTGGTACCAACCCATCGGTAAATAATTGTTCAAGAAGACTGCCCATAAACGTATTTACAAATACAGACAAGGTACTGGGAATAATTTGAAGCACTCCTGCACCATAAATACCTGCAATCTGTTGGGTAGACATGGCAGCTTGATCTTTTGGAGTAAGATTTTGTGTGATATATGCAACTTTTTGACCTGGTGTCTGTATATCTCCACTGATCATTTTTTTTACATCTTTAAAACCCTCTCCTGACAAACGATCATTTAAGGCGCCATTGACCGCGTCATTGACGATTTTATCGAGTTTTGATTGTGTATGGAGCGCTACTCCAAAGTCTCCTTCAACAACACTCAGCGACGCGGCAAAACGCTCAGACAAGGCATCTTTGCTGCCATACATCGCATTCAAATTATCTTCGCCCCAACTTTTTTTAAATTTATTCCACTCACACGAAGGCGTCGGTCCTTTTCCATAAATGGACGATAGACCCAAGGTCAAATTGATCATTTGATGAATATCCGGAGGCGCACAAATATCTAGGCCGATTGCTCCTTTAGCAAACTCATTTAACATGGTTGCTCCTGTATCATTCGCGACATTAGTCAAATAGCTGCCAAAGCCATCTTTAAATACCAAAGCTGCCTGTCCTTTACCGCCGTATGCAGCATATTTTGCAGTGTCATAGGCAAGTTTTCGCATAAAATAGGATACCCCTTCCATAAGTCCACCCAAGGCACCACTGAGTAATGAATTTCTTACTTCGTTCCAATTGATGAGGACTGCCGCGTCTTGAGCATATGCCGGACGCGCAAACAAAAACAGACCAACAAATAATTGCGTTGAAATCAAAAAACCGACAAGTATGACTTTTATGTGAGGGTTTGACATAGGTATATATTATGGGGAAGATTCCTGTTTTGGTGTATTCGCAAATAAATCAACATCAAATTCTTGTTGCGCGGTTTGCTCTGCAAATTGCAACAATTGGGCGTCACTTATCTGTTTTAGATCTTGCTCAGTTATTTTTCCGGTCGCGAGCAAGAGTTGCCGCAACATCAATGGATCAGTCACAAACTCTCGAAGGTCGATCGTCGAAGAAGCTGTCTTTTCATTGTTGAATTGGCTTTGGACCAAAATCTGAGATGGCGTGAGAGTTTGAGAACCAAACGTAAAATCCAAAGTTGATGAATTGCTTACTAGAAATTCTGAGGTATCACAGAGCGTGCCTTCAGGACAGAGAGGATTTTTACCAAGATCAAGTTCTTCTTTGTCACCCAGCCCATCTGAGTCTGTATCCGGCAGATAGGGACTCGTCTCATAAAAATTTAATTCTTCATAATCGGTAAGCCCATCGCGATCCGTATCGATTTGTTGGAGACGAACGGTTTCATCAAACTGCATAGATTCTCGCACCTGCAATTCTTCTTGACTAATCCGAATGACAAAGGGTCCGTAAATCGTATTGCGCACTTGTAAAAACGTAAGACCTATGGTAAGTAATGCAAAAACGAGCAATAATACAAATCCTGTCTTTTGCCCGGTGGAAAGAGTTTTTTTAGGGATGTTTTCTTGCATGTGAGATGAAATACAAATCTTACAGATGAGTGATGCTCTCGCATCACAGATCCACGATAGTGGATCCAATCCATAAGATTCGTTATTTAGTATAGCAAAAAAACAAAAAACGGACAATGAAATTGGCCGTTTTTGAATCTTGCTGTGGACAACATAGATTCACTGCAGATTGGTATGTCATATATATTACTCACCTTACGCGATTTTTAAAAATATGGTAATTACCCACTTTGTGCTTTACTCGTGACCGCAACTCTATCCCCGCCTTTCTCCTTACCGAAGAGAAAGGAGACACACGTGTGTTTCCCCTCTCTTCGGTAAGAGAGGGGCGAGGGGAGAGTTGCGGTCACAGGACACAAGGTGGTGAGTAGTTACGAAATGTGTACATTTTTAAAAATCGCGTAAGGTGAGTATATTAGACTAGTTGCGCAATAACAAACTTACAAATAAAAAAATAAAATACTTAAAGTAGCTCCTTACAATTTTATCTTGCCAGTCTCAAATGGTAATTCCACAGCCCACAGGTAATCAACATAAATGTATCATCCAGATTTGCTAACTGTTTTCTGAACTTGTCACTAATAATTCTAAACCTTTTAGGCCCATTTATGGCATGTTCTGACAATATACGAATGCCGGAGATGGTTTTGTTTTCTTGTTTTTGTTCGTATGATAATGTGTTGCCTTTCGATTTTTTCTGTGGCATCATAATAATCTTTGCTTTTTCCCCAATAAAGCCTGTGTCAAACCATTGAGCAATTTCTGCAGGTATTTTACTACTAATTCCACTTTTGTCTAACATTTTCTTGTCATGTGTTTTTCCGGATTTAGTTGGTGTTAATACAATTATTTTTCTGTGTTCATCTGAAATAACTATATTTTTTCTTGTGTGAGCTTTCTTTTTGCCTGAATAATTTTTCTTTTGTCTTTTGCCATTTTTAGGTCATTGAATTGGTCGTTCTGTACCATCGATAAAAATATCTTTTATTTCAGGATATACTATAAAGTGGTCTGGTTCGTCAAGACAGTAAAACCGTCTATTTAAGAGCCAATTGTGGATAAGTGAATTAGGTGAATAGTGAATACATGATTTCGACCTTTACAAATTATGTTATTGAAAATAGATGTCAGCTGGTGTCTTGTATCCGAGAGCCTGGTGTGGTCGTTTCGTATTGTAGAACTGAAAGTACTCGGATATGCCTGGTTTGGCTTCGTACATGTTTTTGTATGACTTGAGAAATATATTCTCATATTTGAGCGTTCGCCATAATCGTTCAGTAAAAATATTATCCATACACCGCCCGCGTCCATCCATACTGATTTTGACACCATTTGTCCGTAGCGGATTCAGAAATTGGTCTGAGGTAAAATGTGATCCTTGATCCGTGTTACTGATTTCCGGAATAGCGGTAGACAACGCGGTTTCAAGTGCGATGAGACAAAAATCAATTTCCAGAGTTTCTGAGAGCTCCCAACTAATCACATAGCGACTAAACCAGTCAATGAACGCAATGAGGTAGGCAAAGCCACGTTCCAATTTCACATAGGTGATGTCGGTTCCCCACACTTGGTTGGGACGAATAATGGGTAATCCTTTGAGTAAATAGGGGTACTTCTGATGTTGTTGATTCGGAGCGCTGGTATTTGGCTTAGTTCTGGGGTATATTGCCTCTATTCCCATAATTCGCATCAGTCGTCTGATATGGTCTCTACCAATGCCACTATCATAAGTGCTGTTCAATTCATATCTAATCCGTCTGGATCCGTAAAAGGGGTAGTCGGTATATATCTTGTCAATAAACCCCATAATACGAATATCTGCCTGATTCACCACGGGTTGGTAATACACACTAGCGCGAGATACACCCAGTAACTCGCATTGGCGTGTGAGACTAATATCCCCACCTTCTTTTTCTACGAGGAGTAGCTTCTCACGGTGTGTCAAGGTGTAATTTTTTTTTCAGCCAGTCGAGCTCCACGTCTCGCTGACCAATAATTCTGAATAGCTGATCAAGTTTGTCTTCGAGATCCTTATGTTCATTTTTTCGTTTGTCCGTAAACAAGAGGGGTAATCCTTCTTTGGCAATGCCTGCCCATTGTTTGACTTGGGTAGGATGCACCTCATAGGCACTGGCAATCTGAGAAACTGACTGGGTGCCGGCTAAAGCCGACAAGGCAACCTGAGCCTTTTGATTGGGGGTAAATGTTTTTCGCATAGGAAATTATTATACCACAGGTTGGCTCTTAATGGGTTGTCTAGTTTTCCCAGACCATTATAGTGCTGGATTATTTACAAACAAACGCACATTTTTACTTGTATATTTAGATACAGTAAATCCATATGATGACCACTTCGTAACTATACCTTCTTGTTCACATACTCGAACCATATCATCGTTAACTACAGTTACTTTATTTGAAACACAGTTCTTTCCTGCAAGCCCACCCGCTGCTGCAGCCACCGCGGCAAACCCCAAAAACGCAACCGCAACGCCCATCTTGGTTCGGGTGACAGAAACTTTTCCGAAGGATTGATCATCCCCATTTTTATTTACCATATATCTATATTAAAAATAAACGCTGTGGATAAGTATAGCATAAAAATAAACTTTGTACAAAAAACGTAACTACTCAGGTATATTATAATATAAATCGCGTATCGCATTAATTTTGCCTGCGCGTAACACACCTGAGTAGTTACCAAAAAACCATCAACAAAATTACTTCAATTTTTTATCTTTTTGAAATAATTCTTTTGCGATTTTTTGTTTTATCAATGTCTGATAAGGAATCTGCAGTTCATTTGCCTCTTCTTTCAAACGAACAAGGAGAAATTCCGGCATACGAATAGAAACGGATCGTGTAGTAGGTTTGAGATTAGGAAATGAGACAGGTTCAAAATCTTGAGTGTCAAAATAGCTAGATAAATCTACACGTGCCCAAAAATCACGCTCAGCATCT
>JACPGR010000093.1 GCA_016182415.1 Candidatus Magasanikiibacteriota bacterium | reverse complement strand
TATGCAAGGGGGTGAAAATTTGGTTATCAAACTCCTCAAATATACTGAAGGAACTTTTTCTGGCCTATTTAATTCACCAACCAACGTCAACATGAACAATCAGCTCGTGATTTTCAGTGTTCGTGATTTGGAAGATGAACTTCGCCCCATGGCAATTTATACGCTTGTCAATTATATTTGGAACATCGTACGAAGTGAACGAAAAAAACGCTTACTGATGATTGACGAGGCGTGGTGGCTCATGATGCACGAGGATAGTGCGAAATTCATGTACGCGCTTGTCAAACGATGCCGAAAATATTATTTAGGAATTACCACGATTACGCAAGACGTCAATGACTTTCTCAAATCTCCCTATGGTCAGGCAATCGTAAATAATTCCGCATTGCAGCTTTTGCTCAAACAATCTCCATCCGCAGTAGATACAATTCAAAAGACATTCATGTTGACTGAAGGCGAGAAGTATCTGCTCTTGGATAGCCCGGTCGGGCAGGGAATTTTCTTTGCCGGAAATAAACATGCCGCAATTCAAATTGTCGCGTCTTATACCGAAGATCAGCTCGTCACCTCAAATCCTGAACAACTTCTTGAAATCGAGCGTGCGAAAAAAGAGTTTGCAGAAAAAATGAGAGAATAATAGGATACGAATTAGGGATACGAAGTCAAATAGGATACGAAATACGAACTTTACGAAATTACGAACACGGACAATCACTTTTGTAATTTCGTACCGTTCGTATTTCGTATCCTCAATAGTTTCGTAATTTCGTACCGTTCGTATTTCGTATCCAAATCGTATCCCATATCATTGTGTACTTAATTTAACTACTTACTTATGCTTACTCTTCGCCAACGAATTTTTTCTATTATCGGTATTTCTGCCGGTTTGCTTGTCGCAATTGTTTTGGGAATTTTGTATTTGAGTTCTTCTGATGAAGTTACTCCGCAAAATAATTTCGACGAGACCCCAGTCGTGGATAGTAATAATCCACAAATTATTATAGTACCTCAAAATGATGAGCTCGTTGCAAAACCCCAAGGTTCTGCTGAAGAGATATATGTCAAAAATTTATCTCGATTATTTGTTGAACGGATGTATACCTATTCCAATCAAAACAACAATGGACATATTGCTGAGCTCCTTGTACTTGCCACACCAGGTATGCAACAGTGGGCCGAGACACAAGGTCTTGAACAGAGTAGTAATTATACCGGACTTGTAACCGAAGTACTCGGAGCTGAGATATCTAGTTTTAATGCCGAGCTTGGTGAAGCGGTCGTCGCGATTGAAGTACAGCAAAAAGTTTTAAACGAAAATGAAAATGGTACTCTCGATGAAACAACAACTCAAAAAAGTGCAGATGTGAATCTCAAAAAAATGGAAGGTGTATGGCTGGTGGATGGGGTTTGGTGGCAACAATAATATGAACATACGGAGGACTCTCAACGAGATTATCAAGATTATAAAAGACACCATTTTTCCTGCCCATTGTTTTGGATGTGATACCGAAGGGAAATTTGTGTGCGACGATTGTTATCGCACACTCGACTTGTCGGGTGTATTTTGTTGCCCAGTATGTCATGTACATAATGAAACAGGAAGACCATGTATTGCATGCACACAAAAGATATATATAGATAGACATGTCGCGATTACTCCGTACACAGAAGATGCACTCATCGGTGATATGATGCATAGTTTCAAGTATCACTATGCCGAAGATGTCCGAGAAGTGTTTGCACGAATGATTGATGATTTTTTTAGTTCGCATGCAATTGAAGTTGATGCAATAATTGCCGTTCCACTGCATCGTCGTAGATATGTGGAGCGTGGATTCAATCAATCTGAAATTATTGCGCAGTTTGTTGCTCGAAGTTTGCATATTCCTATTGTGCATAATCTCATACGGTCACGACATACGAGACAGCAAGCAAAACTACATCGAGATGAGCGTCTGAAAAATTTGTACAATGCATTTACTATTGAAAATCCGCATGAGCTTGTGGGTAAACGGATTTTGGTTGTAGATGATGTATTTACAACGGGAAGTACGGTGAGTGAGTGTGCAAAAGTCTTAAAAGAAGCTCAGGTAGGGGAGGTCGTGAGTTTTAGTGTTGCGCGGGGGTAAATAGAATTAGACTTGACAACATGCTATTTTTGTAGTAAAGTAATACTATAATACTTTCTTACTTAATCTATTACAGTATATGAATACAATTGTCAAAGCCACGACCAAAGGTCAAATTACTATTCCTATCTCATGGAGAAAACGTTTTAATACCGATCGTTTTTTTGTTGATATTAAAGATTCTTATTTGGAGATTAGGCCCATCAATTTGGAAGATGTTACCAAAAAAAAAGAATATACCATATTTGACGCCATTCGAGATAATTCAGGCAAAGGCCTGAAGGCAAAAGATTTGCTTAAGACAATCAAAAAAACACTGTAGTTATCGTATTATATGGATCAGATTGAAAAATTGTTGTGTAAAATTCATGTGTCAGATCGCACACGTTTGTATATGATCATTAATAAATTATTGCAGGGAGACACAGATAATTTGGATATAAAAAAAATCAAACGCACTGATTTTTATCGAGTGCGAAGTGGAAGATTTAGAATACTTTTTCATTATAAAGGTGTATACGATGAGCTCACAATTGATTCAATAAAATTGCGAGATGAACATACCTACAAATCTATATAGTTTTTGTTACAGTGTCAATTATCCACATGATATCGGCGTGCGACACATGTGGCCCAAGTGGTAAGTAAATTACTTTACGTGTTTGACTCCACGGACTGTCATCCAGTTCAAATCGAATCAACAGACCCTCCTTACGGAGTTTTTTTAAAAAAACGGAATTTATTTTCTTCCGGCCAGAAATCTTTTGCCCACGGACGAACATTTCCAAAATCAATAAAAATAAAAATGTCGCCAAATTTCTCTGGGTTAAATAAATAGTAGTTGCTCTTAAATGAATTAACGTCCATAATGTACTATCTATAAAAAACAATATTTTAATTTTATCACAAATAAAAGGCTTACACAAAGTTTTGGTAGTTTAAAATGGTAGTTTAAAATAAAACTTCCCAAAAGGGAAGTTTTATTTGGCGGAGAGAGTGGGATTCGAACCCACGGTACCCTTTCGGATACAACAGTTTTCAAGACTGTCGCCTTAAACCGCTCGGCCATCTCTCCATGTTGATATTGAGTTGAAAGTTTAGTAACTACTCAGCCCCTCAAATTACTTGGCTAATATAAGCAAAATTTAAGTATTCAATGGCTTCGTATAAAACAATATAATCTGCTTAAATAAGCCAAAATACTTGTCAAGGGTGGTGAGTAGTTACAAAGTTTATAAAGTTACTAAAGTTCATAAAGTAACTTTTAACTTTATGAACTTTAGTAACTTTATAACCTACGTGCGGAGAGGGCGGGATTCGAACCCGCGTCCCGATATTATCGGGAACAGCTTTAGCAAAGCTGTACAATCGGCCACTCTGACACCTCTCCATACGTCGGATTTCGGATACCGGATTGATCGATCCGATATCCGACTTCTGATATCCGATTTGGCGGAGAGACAGGGATTCGAACCCTGGGTCCCCTTGCGGAGACTGCAGTTTAGTAAACTGCTGCTATCGACCACTCAGCCATCTCTCCCTTTTCATGCTTTTTATGAAATTATTAAAACACGAAAACATTAGTAACTACTCACCCTGCTTTACTCGTGAACGCAACTCTCTCCTCGCCCCTCTCTTACGGAAGAGAGGGGAAACACACGTTCACCTGTCTCCTTTCTCTTCGGTAAGAGAAAGGCGGGGATAGAGTTGCGTTCACCAGACATAGGGTGGTGAGTAGTTACATTGTTTTTATGTTTTCATATTTTAATGATCTTAAGCGTACATATTGTATAGTAGTTGCTCAAAAAAGTCAATCTTCTGTACTGTATATCTGTACTGTATATGAGGGTTTGTAGTATATTTTTGCGTATTTGTACAAATCTGCTATACTTATCTCCATATGGAAATAAACTCAAAAAATGGGGCTTTTGCCATGATTTTAGAGGCAGTGGATTCGGGCAATGCTCAAGCGTCAGCTCGTCTTGTGCATGCCGGTGAAGATTATGGCGATTGGGCGCTTGAACATACTGAAGGAAAACTCGCAATCGATGTGGCGCAAAATGACACACATATTTTTGTCGTATCCGCAATGGCCGGGGCTACTCCGGATCGTATTGAAGTGTACGTACATAATGATCTGCTTACGATTCGAGGATTTCGAACCAACCCGCTTGATGAGATGAAAGGCTCGATTGATTTTTTTTATACAGAATGTTTTTGGGGAGTTTTTTCTCGGACGATTATTTTACCTACTGATGTACAAGGTGATCTTTCACATGCAAAATACCAAAGTGGTATACTACTTGTGACGATTCCCAAGCGACAAGAAGATAGAAAAATTAGTATCGAAGTCGTTGAAGAATAAAAAGGATACGAAATACGAAAGGTACGAAATTACGAAATGAAATTGGATACGAAATACGAACTTTACGAAATTACAAAAGTGTTTGGTGTTCGTAATTTCGTAAAGTTCGTATTTCGTATCCAATTTCATTTCGTATCCACGTAGTTTTAATTATAGTATATGAATCTAAAGGGTTTTTTTACAGAACATATCAAGACTATCCCTTTTTCATGGAGACGTGTTTGGATTAGTGTTTTTGTCGTTGTGTGTATATTAGGAATTTTTGGCGGGTCTGCACTGCTGTATGCTCAAAATTATTCCGATCGCGTTTTGCCGGGAGTGTATCTTGGTGATACGCATATAGGTGGAATGACCATAGACGAGTTGCGTGAATATCTCCGAAATATGCACGAGAAGCTCCTTGAGTATGGAATACATTTTTCATTTAATATGGGGGACACTGAAAAAAATTTTGTGGTATATCCAAGTATTGTCAGTGAAGATGTATCTCGCGAACTCGTTACGCTTAATATAGATGAAGAAGTGTTGTCCATTTTAGAATATGGTAAAGATCATAGTATTTTTGCGGATACATTTTCAGCAATTTGGATTCGTCTGCGCAAACCGCATATCACGCTTTCGACGCTCAAGATGGATAAGGAAGGCGTATTTGCACAAATTGAGTCGCAACTTGGCGAGTATATTTCAGATCCAGTTGATGCCGGAATTAAGGTAATTTCACTTAAGCCGGAATTGGTATATGAGGTAAGCAGTTCAAGTGCGGGGCTATCATTTGATTATGAAAAAGTCGCGGGACATATCCTCAAATCATGGTCTGTGTTTGAAAGTCAAGTCCTTGTCATCAATTCATTTGAACAAGCTCCTCAAGTTTTGGAGTCGGATGTCGCATCAATTGCCAATAGATTGCCAAAAATTTTTGCATATGGACGGCTTGATATCAATTTTACAGATCCGCATACAACACGCGGTTATTTGTGGTATGTTTCTCTTGAAGAACTCGCTGACTGGCTTGAAGTGCAAAAAACGAAGGATGGAAATTTTGTGTTTGGGTTATCACAAAAACAAGTTAACGCATTTTTGACTCAGGATGTCGCTCCGGTTGTTAATGTCGAAGCGCAAAATGCAAAATTTCAAATTGGCAGTGGTGGCAAAGTTGCTGAATTTCAGGGTTCACGACCGGGTGTCGGCGTGGATATGGAACAAAATTATATATTACTTAATGATGCAATTATCGGAAGAACACTTCATGATGAAGGGATTGTCAAAGCAGTTACCATGGTGACCAAACAAGTAGAACCTAAGATCAAGACCGGTGAGATAAATAATTTGGGTATTACTGAAATTCTTGGGGTGGGACATTCAAAATTTAAAGGAAGCCCTGGAAATCGCATCAAAAATATCAAACATGCAGCCTTTGATAAATTGCATGGAATTTTAATCAAACCGGGAGAAGAGTTCTCACTTATTGCCGCGCTTCAGCCCTTTACCTATGCAGATGGATATCTGCCCGAATTAGTTATCAAAGGAGATACGATCGAACCAGAACTGGGCGGCGGTTTGTGTCAAATTGGCACTACCATGTTTCGTACAGCTATGAATTCGGGTTTGCCGATTACTGAGCGGCGCAATCATTCACTGGTAGTGCCCTATTATAATGATTTATCCAATGGAAATCCGGGTACGGATGCGACCATTTATGAACCACATCCTGATTTTCGATTTATAAATGATACAGGAAACTATATTTTGATAAGTTCAGAAATGAATGTAGCAACTGCTGATCTTTATTTCTATTTTTGGGGAACCAAGGATGGAAGAAGAGGATATTATAGCGCGCCAAAAGTATTGAAGTGGATACCGACTGGCCCTGAAAAAATTATTGAGACAACTGAGCTTGCCCCCGGTGTGAAGAATTGTCAAGATAAGCATATCGGTGCTGAAGCATCTTTTGTATATACCCGTATCTTAGCAAGCGGAGAAAAAATAGATCATACCTTTGAAAGTTATTATCGGCCCTTACCGCGAATTTGTTTACTCGGAGTTGAAGCGAAGGGAGAAGAAGTTATCTGTGATCCGACACTCGACATCTGTGAACCTATTTCGAGTGATACACAATCACCCATTTCAAGCGATTCAAAAGATCTCATCTCGGAAAATGAAGATCCACTTATCATCGATGTAAGTACGTCGACATAAGTTATGTATTTTTTTTCCTGAATTTGCGTCGTCCTTTTTTGCTTGGGTTTTCTTTGAGTTCTTTTTGACATTGTTCCAATGTGAGATCTTGTGGTTCAATATCTTTTGGAATTTTTGCATTTGTTTTCGTCGCGGTGTCGGTGATGTATGGTCCGTATTGTCCCTTGAGTACTTTGACACTTGACACTTCGAATTCTTTGATAATTTTTTGCGCGTCAGCTTGATTTTTTTCCGCGATTACTTCAAGCGCGCGCTGTTTGGTAATCGTATATGGATCATCAGTTTTAAGTGAGTAAAATTTTTTATCCACCTGAACATAGGGACCAAATCTGCCGACGTTTGCGCTCATGGTATTACCCTCGGCATCTTTTCCAAGTATTCGAGGAAGAGACAAATAATGTAATGCGTCTTCAAGCGTGACGGTGTCAAGGCTTTTACCATTGGGTAGTTTTGCAAAGATTGGTTTTTCTTCGTCATTTTTTGAACCTTTTTGCACAAAGGGGCCAAAGCGTCCGATGCGTGCGTAGATAGATTTGCCGGACACGGGGTCAGTGCCTATTTCGCGCGCAGACGTGGTTTCATCTTTGCTCAGTTCATCTGTTTTTTTGAGAATATTTTCATGAAAGGGATGATAAAATGTTGAGATAATAGGTCTCCAGTCTTTGGTACCGATTGCAATTTCATCAAGATTCTCTTCCATCTGCGCGGTGAAGCCATAGTCGGCAATGTTTGAAAAATGTTCGACAAGTAGATCAGTTACGATGCCTGCGATGTCGAGCGGTTTGAGGCGTTTTTGTTCATCGCGTTCGATGTAGCCGCGTGCTTCAATCGTTGAGATAGTTGGCGCATAGGTGGATGGACGTCCAATGCCATATTCTTCGAGTGTTTTCACGAGTGTCGCGTCTGAATACCGTGCCGGTGGCTCGGTAAAATGCTGCTCAGGTTTGAGTTCTTTACAAAGTATGGTGTCGTCTTCTTTCATTACGGGAAGCATCTCCTCTTTTATTGCCTCAGGGTAGAGCTTGAGCCAACCTTCAAAAATCATAGACTGGCCTGACGCGCGAAACATATATTGTTTTGCACTCACATCAATGTTTGTTTTATTGAGTCGTGCTTCGGTCATTTGTGTTGACACCGCTCGTTTCCATATCAATGCATAGAGTTTGAGTTGTTGCGGGTCGAGATACGCCGCGATAGATTCAGGAGTTCGACGTGGGTCAGATGGACGAATTGCTTCGTGAGCTTCTTGGGCGCCTTT
>JACPGR010000012.1 GCA_016182415.1 Candidatus Magasanikiibacteriota bacterium | reverse complement strand
GATTGATATGAATCACCGGTTCAGTAGTTTTTGGATCCATTTCTACGGTATTTGCGTGTTTCTTACCAAGGACATTGCGAACAAATTCGATACTTGCAAGTTGCATACCATAACAGAGTCCTAAATATGGTTTTTTATTTTCACGCGCAAATTGTATCGCTTTGATGATCCCCTCAACTCCACGCTTTCCAAACCCACCGGGAACGATGATACCATCATAATTTTTGAGGTCTTTTAGTTTTGCAGGATTCTTTTCAAATTCTTCGGAGTCTACCCATTCCAATTTAGGCTTCACATTATTATTCCACGACGCATGTTTAATCGATTCAATTACTGAAATATATGAATCAGCCAATGTAAAATTTCCGGTTCCAAAATATTTTCCAATAACTGCAATTTTTATTTCTCGCTCTCCATTTTTTATTTTTTTAACTAAATTTGTCCATGCAGTCAAATCAGTTTTCCGTGCAGTAAGTTGAAGACGCTTCAAGACTTTGTTGCCAATTTGTTGCCCCTCCATATGCAAAGGAATTTCATAAATCGACGCAACATCAGGGGCTGAAATACAATTTTCTTTGGGTACACCACAAAATACTGCTAATTTTTCACGACGGGGCGCATCAAGCTCCATACGTCCACGCGCGACAATAATATCAGCCTGTAACCCAGCTTGGTTGAGCATTCTAGACGCATGTTGAGTCGGCTTCGTTTTCATCTCTCCCAAATGCGCTGGTACCGGCAAATAACTCACAAGTACAATCGCAACACTATCTGGTTTGGCAAGTTTCATCATGCGTGCAGCTTCCAAAAACAAAATATTTTCATACTCACCCACAGTCCCACCAATTTCGATAATGGCAATATCTGCATCGTGTTTTTGTACGGCATTATTAATTCGGCCAATAATTTCTTCCGGAATATGCGGTACCACTTGCACACAGCGTCCTTTATATTTCATACTGCGTTCATTTTCAATCACCGTTTGATATACACGACCTGTGGTCATATAGTTTTCGGAATTGAGTTCAACATTCAAAAAACGTTCATAATTTCCCATGTCTTGATCTGTTTCATCTCCATCTCACCATGTTCGACCGGATTCATCGTACCTGCATCCACATTTACGTATGGGTCAATCTTGAGTGCGGTAACAGAAAAACCTTTTGCGTTCATAATAGCTCCAAGAGAAGCTGCGGTAACACCTTTACCTACGCCACTGAGTACTCCACCAACTACGAAGATAAACTTACGATTTTTGTTCTTTTTTGGCATACAAAATTTAAATTAATATGTTGAGATAATGTTGAGATAAGATAGAGATAATGTTGAGATAATTTTACTCTTAATATCTCCCTATCTCAATGTATCTCAATGTATCTCAATGTATCTCAATGTATCTAATGTATCTCAATGTATCTCAATGTATCTCAATGTATCTCAATGTATCTCAATGTATCTCAATGTATCTCAATTTTATTTTTAACACCAACAGTATACCACAAACATAAAAATAAAAAACCGTCGATGAATCGGCGGTTTATCCTTGGTAGACACTGACTCGCAGGTCGGACTCAAGACCATGTAAAAACTTTATTTTGACTTCGTGTTCCCCGGTGTCTTTGATTGGTTTGGGGATGACGACTTGCTTGAATGAAATTGCAACTCCTACTTGTTTTTTTATCTCTTGCACAATTTTTTGCGGAGTTATACCTGCATATAAAGTACCTTCATCATTGACTTTTGCAGAGATCTCAATTTCTGCGCCATCTAAAGTATGCGCCAATTTTTGATTTTCCTGCAATTCTTCCTCAGCAATTTTTTTCAACTTAGTACTCTGTTGTTCAAGCTTTGAAACCGCATCTTTGGTCGCCACCTCAGCCAAACCTTTTTTGATCAAAAAATTTCGCGCAAAACCATCCGCAACCTCAAGAACCTGACCTTTTTTGCCGGTTCCTGGGACATCTTTTGTGAGGATTATTTTCATACTTAAAAAGGCTTACGAGGCCTACTCGGCTTACAAAGCTTACAAGGCTAGAAATAAATCACTATACTATAGTATAGCCCACCCTTGATTTTTGTGCAAGATCTGCTAAAATAAGAGTAACTACTCACCACCCTATGTCTGGTGAACGCAACTCTATCCCCGCCTTTCTCTTACCGAAGAGAAAGGAGACAGGTGAACGTGTGTTTCCCCTCTCTTCCGTAAGAGAGGGGCGAGGGGAGAGTTGCGTTCACGAATAAAGCAGGGTGAGTAGTTACAAATAAGATAAAATCTTAATATAAAGGCCTTGTAAGCCTCGTAAGCTTTCTAACACATGAAATCAGGATTCGCCGTCCTCATCGGACGTTCAAATGTAGGTAAATCTACGCTATTAAACACACTTGTAGGCACCAAAATAGCTGCCACGTCTTTTCGCGCACAAATGACTCGAGATATTATTCATGGAGTAATAAATCTCCCCCAAGGACAAGCAGTCATTGTTGATACCCCCGGAATCTTCAAACACAAAAAAGACAAACTCACTGCCAAACTCATCCAAAAGGCAAAAGATGCACTCCAAGGAGTCGACATCATTTTGTATGTAGTAGATCCATCTCGAGAAATTGGGGATGAGGAACGCTACACCTATGGACTTATCCGAAATATCAATATCCCAAAAATTCTTGTAATAAATAAAAGTGACCTTCCAAAAGAAGAACGAACACACCAACCAGAATACATGCTTTGGGAAAAAGATTTTGATGCGATGTTTTCACTTTCAGCATTAGGTGCTCGACATGTAGCACCACTCAGAGATAAAGTAATTGAACTACTGCCCGAAGGTAAACCTGTCTACGAGGGTGCACAAATAACCAATGTCAATGATTATTTTTGGACTGCTGAAATTATCCGTGAAAAAATATTTTCTGTTTTTGATAAGGAAGTACCGTATGCAATTACGGTAAACGTAGAAAAAATTGAAGATAAACCTGATTTATTTGTAATTGAAGCAAACGTACTCACCAGTGAAAAACGATACAAAAAAATGATTATTGGCAAAGGTGGACTTAAAATAAAAGAAGTCGGAAAGATGGCACGCCGAGAACTAGAGCAAGCGCTCAACAAAAAAGTCTTTTTGAAGTTAGAAGTCGAGATAGATACACATTGGGTAGAAAATATGTAAATTCATAATTTTAAACCCCCAGCAAATCCTTTACCATCTGTACATCTCTCCCAATTTTTTCAATCAATTCCTTAGTATTGGTATACATCTCAAATTCACTCACCTTTTGCACCAGATCCACCTCGATAAATGAACCATACAAATCTTCATTAAAATCAAAAATATGAACCTCTACTTTCCATGGATCGCTTTGAACTGCCAAAGCTGCCGGGTATTTCTTCTTTCGAACATATACATAACATGCATAAATACCTTCGGAAATCTTGACTTCTTTTTTCAAACAATTCAAATTTGCAGTAGGATATCCATACTGCCGTCCAATACCCTCGCCTTTTATTACAATACCACCGAACATATTTAATCACATAACACGAGATACATATCACATACAAAAAATATCTCAACAATATCTCAACTGTATCTCAATTTTATATTATTTTCCCTAGTTTTTTAATTTTCCAAAATTTCTAAAGCCTTATTCAACCCATTGTCTATAAAATCCTCTTCTCTCGTCCCATCAGTACCCTCAATTTGTGTAAACATTTTTTCTATTTTTTGATCCGGTTCAATGCCGATTTCGTTTATTTGCCTGCCTTGTGGGGTAAACCATTCAGCAATTGTCAGTTTGAGTGCCGAGCCATCTGGTAAAATTTCAAACTCTTGAACCGATCCTTTGCCAAAGGTAGTCTGACCCAGTATCGTTGCAACTCCATAATCTTGCAAGGCACCGGCTACAATTTCTGAACCGGACGCAGTACCTTCGTCAATAAGCACCACCGTTGGAATACCTGTAAAACGATGTTTGCCCAAGTTCGCGTCATAGGTATCTTCTTTTCCGTCGTTAAATCGTTCTGATACAATAGTACCACGTTTTACCCACTCTGCCGCGACTTTGACCGATGCATCCAAATAGCCGCCTGGATTGTTTCGCATGTCTAAAATAATTCCCGCAGGCGCTTTGAGTAAAATTTCTTTTACGGCTGTATCAAATTCATTCCATGTATTTTCATTGAAATAACTAATGCGTATATAGACAATATTTTTTTCTTTCATTGTCCAATCAATACTTGACACATTAATGACTTCGCGAACAACCTTCACTTCTCGAAGCGTCTCAAATCCATTACTGGTAACTCCAAGTAGTACTTCTGTCCCCTGATCTCCGCGTATGTTTGAAATCGCTTCTTCTAAACTAAGCGTATGTGTATCAACACCGTCGATGGTCAGAATTTTATCTCCGGATTTAAGTCCTGCTTTCTCGGCCGGAGAATCTTTGAGAGGCGCGATAACCGTAACTTCTTTATCTCGCAATCCTATTTCTGCGCCAATACCTCCAAATTTTCCAGACAAATCTGTTGCAAATTCAGTAGCTTTTTTTGGTGAAAAATATATAGAATATGGGTCGCCTAGTCCATTGACAAGTCCCTCAATTGAACCATAAAACAACTCGACATCATCCACCGGTTGCGTGATAAAGTTAGTATGAATTTTATCCCAAACTTCCCAATATTGATCGAAACTTACTTCAGATGAACGTGTCTTACTATAGAGTTCTATGACTTTTGCGATATCTACCTCTCCGCCTTCATTTAAGACAGTCTGTGCTACACCTCGTGCCATACCAAAAAACATGCCACCCACAAAGATACTCACGGCGACACCTAGAAAAAAAATAACTTTTGTTGTTTTATGTTGAAACATACTGATATATAAATTCTAAAATGAAATTGCGAGGAAGGTATTGCTTGTCGGTGGTTGAAGACCTTCTTTTCGCAATCAAAAATCAAAATTCGGATTGTGTACTATTCTTCTCGGATAATATCTGCCCCAAGCTTAGTCAAACGCAGAGCCAAATTTTCATATCCGCGTTCAATCGGATATGCATTGCGCAACACTGATTTGCCTCTTGCCGCAAGCATGGCAATCAACACTGCGACAGCAGGACGAATGGCAGGAGGACACATAAGTTCGTTTCCTTTGAGTTGCGATGCACCTTCGACAAATACTCGATGCGGATCAAGCAAGGTAATGTGCGCTCCAAGCTTTTGAAGTTCGAGATAATAAATTGCGCGATTTTCATATACCCAATCATGCACCAGCGTTCTGCCTTTTGCTTGGGTAAGCATAGGTACAAAAAACGGCAGATTATCGATATTGAGTCCCGGAAATGGACGACCATATATTTTATCGGGCAATGCTCGCAATGGTGATGGACTAATTACAATATCAACGATATTAAATTTTCCATTTTCTGAAACACGCTTATTTTTGAGACTGAATTTTTGACCCATGACCGATAATTTTTCAAGCTCAAGTTCGAGAAAATCAAGCGGACAATTTTGTATGGTAAGTGAAGATTTTGTGCTTACTGCAAGCGCGATGAAACTCATTGCTTCAATCGGATCCGGCATGATATGATATTTTTTGATTGTGGTTAATTTTTTGACTCCGCTTATTGTTAGCGTTGTTGATCCAATTCCTTCAATTTTTGCTCCCGCAGAATTGAGAAAATAACACAAATCTTGCACCATATAATTTGACGATGCAAATTTGATCGTCGTAAGCCCCGGAGCAAGGACGGCTGCCATAATTGCATTTTCGGTTGGAGTGTCTCCGGATTCATACATGACGACCTCTGCTGATTTAAGAGGAACATTTTTGACCTCATAATATTTTGCCTTTGATTCAATACTCACCCCAAATTTTTGTAATGCAAACACATGCGGCTTAACAGTGCGTGCGCCCAATCTGCATCCGCCTGATTTATATATTTTGTAGATTCTTTCTCGAGCAGCTAAGGCGCCAAAAAGCAATAGAGATGAACGAGTTACTTCTGTTGCTTTTTTATGGATATGCTCCATCGTGAGTTTTTTGGAACTATCCACATGCACGGTATACTCATCACGCCATGTCACATCAACACCAATACTCTCTAAAATCTCAAGAATTCGAAAAACCTCTTCAATTCGAGGGACGTCATAGAGCACCACTTCATCATGAATCATAAGCGACGCACACAACAATGCGACAGCTGAATTTTTTGCAGTATTGACACTAATTGCGCCACTCAATTTTTTCCCGCCGTGAATGATAAATTTAGCCATAGCACATACATATTTTAAATATCAAGAAAAGTATATGCAAATTAATAAAACTACTCTTCGAGCCTTGCATAAGGGTATCAAATACTTTATAATTATAGCGCATTTGACATATTTTATCAATATGGACACCAAACATCTAAGATATACAAATTTCCTTCTCACACGACGAATTCGGCGCGTACTCATGAGTGCGCTCATCGCATCTTTTTTCCTTATTGCCCCAATTATCATACTCTACACCGCAGGTTTTGGCTATGATATTACACATAATCGCATTACTCATACAGGGGTTTTAAGCATTGATGCACATCCAAAAGATGCGCGTGTATATCTTAATGAAATTTATAGTAACAAAGATCTTCCCCTACGCCTTTCAAATCGACCTCCGGGAGTATATCATCTTAAAATTGAAAAAGAGGGTTTTCTCACATGGGAAAAAGATATTACGATCTCAAATAATCAAACCACCTATATCAAAGATGTGATTCTCGTAAAATCCCCAAATCCCGCGAAAATAAATAATACGATAAGCGGCATTGTCGAAATTATAGGCTCGCCTTATGCCAAAAATATACTCATACTAAGCATGGTAAATGGAGTCTATGAAATAACTGCTTTTGATATGATAAAAAATTCAACCCTGTCCATTGTGCGTCTATCTTCTCAACATACACCTGAAATTTCCGTTTCTCCCTTCTTCAATAGTGCATATGCAGTGACCGAACAAAATGGTAAAAAAACAGTCCGCCTCATCGCACTTGATGATCCTCAAAACGTTAACATTTTTTCATTTGATTTTGCGCAAAATCTCGAATTAAAATGGAATATATATGACCGAACCGAACCCCTATTTATTAAATACGGGGACACAATTCAAAAAATTAATCGACTCAATAATCTTGAAAATATAATTGAGAGCACCTCAAGCGTCTGGTTTGTCGACAATAAAAGTGGCGTGTGGAATTTTAGAGAAAAACAGATTGAAGATACCATGTCAGATGCTTCATACAATATAGCCGAAGAAATTACCCGGATTCTTGACATTGAGAAGAATCATATTATCGCACAAAATGATTTGTACACGATACTCATCAATCGAGAAAACGAAGAAAAAAAAATATTAGACGCGACGAAATATTATTTCAATAGAGAAACCGGCGAGTGGTGGTTTTGGAATGACTGGGAATTATACACGATTCGTAAAAATGGCAGTATTGGCCTCATATATCGAGGCGGAGAAAAGATAGTGGACATACAATTGTTTGATCCATATGGAACCATATTAATTAGGACCGAACATAACACTGCAATATTTAATCCCGGGTATAATATCGGGCAACAATTATTACCATATACTGTCGCGGGTATGTATGTGAACATAAAACAACGAGAGCTTATTTTTTTAAGCGCTCAAGATAATTTGTTATACAAAAATTTATTTTAAAAACAATGGCAGTATAATGAGTGGTACATATAAATTGGTTTATTATATCTAATGTTCAATTATTGTTTTGTCTCCCACGATGAGCGACCGACCGCCTTCGGCCGTTTTTTTATGTATTATCACATTCTTCCCAATAATACTATGTGTGATATGTAAGTCGGTCTGTATCTCGTTATTTTCAAAAATAATAGAATCTGTAATCTGTGCCCCACTGACCTCTGTGCCGGAACCCACGGTAACATACGGACCTATCTGGCAATTATTCAAAATACAATTCTCTCCAATAATTACTGGCCCCTTAATTTCAACATTCTGTGCAATGCGCGAGCCGATACCTATATGAACCTTACCGCTAATTTTTGCACCCGCCTCGACCCTACCCATATGTGGAAATTCCCTTTCATCCATATGATCCAAGAGTAATTGGCTTGCAATCAACAAATCATCCATCTTTCCTGTATCTTTCCACCACCCCGTGATTTCTGTATACCCGACATCTCTGCCCTGCTTCAAAAAATATGAGTGAATACTCGAAATTTCATACTCACCTCGGGGACTTTTTTCGATATGATCAAATGCGTCGAAGAAAATTTTTGGTCCATATACATATATACCTGTAACGGCAAAATTGTTTGGTGGATTTTGTGGTTTTTCAAGTACGTCGACAAGTTTTCCGGATACATCAAATTTTGGCACGCCAAATCTTTCAGGATCTTTCACTTCTGAAAGTGCAAGCATACAATCATATTTTCCGCTATGAAATTTGTCAAACATTTCAGTAAGACTTCCAAGCAAGACATTGTCAGACAAATAAAACATAAAGGGGTCATTTCCAATAAAACGCTCGGCTTCTTTTACTACATGTGCGATACCTTGAGGTCCGCCGGTTTGTTCAAAAAATTCTATGCGAATACCCCAATGTCCGCCATCTCCAATGGCCTGTTGCAAATCTGTTTCACCCGGATTCGTGTTAATAAAAATTTCCTGAACACCTGCCTCCACCGCTTTTTCGATTGCATGAAAAATCATGGGCTTGTTTGCAAGCGGAATTAAGTGTTTGTTTATCGTCGTGGTAATTGGTTGCAAGCGTGTCGCTCTGCCGCCTCCGGTGAGGATTGCTTTTTTTATTCGCATAACATTGATTAGGCCCCGTAAAAAACACGGGGCAAGCTAGATTATCATGGATTTCACTGATTATTTTTTTGTTCCTTCAGGGTTAATTGGTCTTAGTTCGGCGTTTCTACCATCAGTCGGTACTTTAGGACCATGTTCACAATATAAGGCAATGGTCAAATCCTTAATCAATTTTTCTGCTCTGATAATTCTATTTGTACTTTCAGAATTAATAATCCATTGATCAGTGCGTGGCAATAGTCTATTTATTTCCTGTAAAAATATCTGAGAACCCAGAAAACATAATTCATTTGTATCAGATTCATATATTTTGTTTTCAAAAAAATGTTTATTTCGCTTGAAACTATTAAGACAGTTATTTATAAATTCTTCATTTGTCGGAACGGAAATTACCTCTTTCATTAAGTAATCTAAAAATGTATTAATTACAGACAAATTTTTTCGAATAAATTGTTCAAAACGGACTATATTTAATTGTATTGGCTCGGTCATATATTACCATCTGATTATGAGACGCACGATTAAAAAGTAATATACTTTCATAACCGGATTTCCCACATATTTAAGCAAGGGATTTTTCATCTCCGATTCTTGAAACTTGATTTCAGAAACTGAATATTTTAACAATTCTCTATCACTAATCACTCTATTTTTTTGAATAAATTTTCGCTTCTTGAGCCACAAGTTCCAATTTTCTTTTTTGAGCCAGTACTTATACACGTCAACTCGTTTTCTCGCGTATCCATTGACAAGACTAAAAAACCATAGTCCAAGTTCTAAGAAAAACGCAATGGGAAATAATAAAATTAAGGTTGGTACTTTGAAAAACATAAGCATGATTGCATGTCTGTTTCTCTCCATCCAAAAAAACTTTTCAATACTTCGACCAAATTGATATTTATGATAAAAAGTAGAGTCAGATGCAAGTACAACTTTGTATCCCATCATACGCAAACGAAACGACCACTCCAAATCTTCATGATACATAAAAAAGTCAGGATCCCATGGTCCAAATTTCCGTATCAAATCACACCTAATCATAAGTGCGGCTCCACTTGCATAATCCACTTCCTTTATTTTTGGCAAATGTAACTCTTCGACCTTAGTTCGGTATTGATCACAAAAACCAAACCCAAGATAATGAAAAGAATTTCCCGCACTGTTTAATAAATCAGTTTCAGGATGTAAGAGCATAAGACTTTGTACCGCACCAATCTTCGGGTCAGATTCAAACGCTTCTACTAATGGCTCAAATGCATTGGTTGCAAAAAATCCATCATTGTTGTGAAAAAAAACATAATCAAAATTATGTTGAAGTGCCCACTCAACTCCCACATTATTACCACCCGCAAAACCAGTGTTTTCTTTTTGTGGCAAATAGGTAACATGCGGAATTTCTTTGCCTGAAAGTGGCATCACGGTCTCGTCCACATATCGTGCCATGAGTCCATCTGTTGGATGCGGATTATTGACAATGATAAATTCAAGCTTATCTTTCGGATAGGTTATTTTTTTGAGTGCTGAAATCGCGTCGTCGATATATGACTCGTTGTGATAGTAGAGTAGATATATGATAGCGATTTTGGGATAATTTGACATAGGTTGTGATATGAACGCAACTCTATCCCCGCCTTTCTCTTACCGAAGAGAAAGGAGACACGGTATCGTGTGTTTCCCCTCTCTTCGGTAAGAGAGGGGCGAGGGGTGAGTTGCGTCAGTTAAATTTTTGTTGCATAATATTTATGCTTGCCACGCCATTTCCACAGATACTGTATCCAACTTTTGGCATGAATTCGAGCAAGTTTATTTTTGAATAAGGCTTTAAATAGACCAGGAACTTTTGCAGATTCTCGGGCATGCATATGTATAATCTCGATATCATGTACATAATACACCGGCCACCCAGCATCCCACATCCGATGACACCAATCACAATCTTCCAAATACATAAAATATCTGTCATCAAACCACCCAATCTCGTCTACCACTTCTTTGCGGACAATCATCGCCGCACCAAGCACCCAATCTACCGGTCGAGTTTCATGATGATCAAAATCTTTCATCTCAAGTTTGTCTGCATGCTTTTTGACCCATTTGTATTTTTTGTCAAAATTTATTTGTTTGAGTGGTTTTATCAAAATGGACGGCAAATCAAAACGATAACACGAATACTGCAAAGTATCGTCCATATTGAGCAACTTTGGTCCGATACACCCAATCTTTGGATGCGCATCCATATACGCGACAATACGCTCAATTGTTTTTGAATTTTCTGGAATAATTGTATCACGATTGAGTGCAAAATAATACCGAGATTCAGCAGTTTTGAAACCGACTACATTGCCCTTTCCAAAACCTACATTTCCAGTAGAATCTACATATACGACCTGAGAAAATTTTTGCAAAGCTTCTCTCATGCCATCTTTATTTTCTGAATTATCAGCTACAGTAATTTGCACTTGATATGGACAATCTTTTGTATCTGCAACCAAAGATTCGACAGCTCGAGTAATGTCGTCTTTGCAGAGGTAATTTAAGAGGACTATATTTATATCGACCATACAAACTCAGACAGAATTTAATCCGTTCAAATCCATTTAATCTGCTGTTCCGTTTACGAATTCACGTGCGAATTTAAACAACAGATTAAACAGATTAAACGGATTTTAACAGATTGTAATTGTATTATTTAAAAAACTACATCCACCACCTTCTCATTTCCTTCCAACTCACTTTCCGTTTATTTTTTATATCAAATCGTTTTGCTTTCAACTCTGCCCGATGTTTCCATATTTCGCCAAGCCCCTTCAACACCGCCCTGTCAAACAATAAAAAGTAAAAAAATTTCTTTAATTCATACCATTTTATAAAGACTGCGTCAAGTAGATAATTCTGCCAATACTCATTTTTATAGAGTGTCATCAAATGATTTTTGTAACTATGATATTTTATCCATGCTGATTGCGCGCGTTTATTTTTTATCGCCGCGACATCACTCATCTGCTCAGGACCTGTTCCAGATCTATCATGATATGCGACAGTATCAAGCAACACATACGACTTGAATCCTTGTGAACGTAAACGAAATGCCAAATCTACGTCTTCTTTGTATGAGCCATAGAGCGTATCTAAAAAATTCCCATCAGAAAACAACACATGACTGATCATCTCTCGACGAAACAGAGGAAACGCACCCGACACGCCAAATACTTCAAGCGCCGTACCATCTCCATTAAACCGCTCAGCTCGAAATGACATTTTCATTTTTGATTCAAGCTCTCTCCAATCTTTTCTTGCATATTTTTCTATCACTCGCCTATTTCGAAATACTTTCAAACCTAATGAATCTATATAATGTGTAAAAGTTTTTTGTATTCTATCCATAGAATCCATTTTGGAATCTGTGAAATCTGTGTGCAAATCTGCGAAATCAATGTTTTTAAAATCCCACCGCATCAATCTCGGACTCACTGACGCGACGTCTTGATGCACATCCAAAAAATGTACCATTTTAAAAAGACAGTCAGGCATCAAGTACATGTCTTGATTGAGTAATAAAAAATAATGTGAATCAGTCTTTTTGAATAATTCATTATGACCTCCTGCAAACCCGATATTTTTATCATGCTCAAAAAAAGTATATTGTATTGGAAAATGCAAAAGCTCTTTTTTCAAAATATCAATAGTTCCATCTGTCGACGCATTATCCCATACTATCAATTCCCAATCTTTGCAGGTCTGTTTTTTGAGCGAATCAAAAAGATGCGGGATGTATTTCGCGCCGTTCCAAGTTACAAGATGTACTGAAAGTTTCATAAAAATATATACACAGATTTACCAATGACGCGAATTTACAAATTTGCGAATTCGAATATTTGTAAATCCGCGCCATTAGTATATCTGTGTATCATCTAAACAAATCCACCAAAAACGCCACCCCCATCCCCACCGGTCTAAACACCGCAATCCACATCCATTTATACCACGGCTCCCATTTGCGAAAATAGGTGAGCATGCTTTTACTAAAGTTTTTTTGTTTCCAATAACTTTTTCGTTTTTTGAAACTCTGACCCACATAATCTACTGCAGTGATGATCGGCGTATACATGACTTTATACCCCGCTTTCCAACATTCTCGACATGTGTCCACATCTTCAAACCAAAAGAAATATCGTGGATCAAATCCCCAGCCGAGTTTTTTGATTAAGTCTCTTCTCACGAGCATAAATGATCCACGCACACTATCTACTTCTTGTTCTAATTCAGGATTAAAATCTTTCATCAAATATCGATCAAGTAATGTCGGTACAAAATGAGGGACTTTTAACAGTAATAATACTTGTTCCCATACTTTTGGGAATCTACGAGGCGATGCGTCCCAATTGAATTTTCCAAACTGATCCACAAGTTTTGGGCTCACGATTCCTACATCTGGATGTTGTCTCATCCATTCTACAATAACATCAAGACTTCCCTCTTCGACGCGCATATCAGGATTGAGAAATAACAAAAATTCACCTTGTGCAATTTTGAGTCCTTTGTTATTTGCAGAACCAAACCCAATGTTTGCGCCATTTTCAATTACCTGCACAGGTGCGGACAGGTCGCGACCTGTCCCTACGGCAATTTCTACGGTATCATCCTGCGATCCATTATCCGAAATAATTTCTTCGCACCTAATATTTTTGCACCCACGAAAAACCGACTCGATTTGTTCAGAGATATTTTCTTTTGCGTTCCAGGTGACGGTAATGATTGATAGATCCATATTATTCTTGCGAAAGTTGTTTATCACGCTCAAGATCATTTCCCTTTCCAATCCGCCCATAATCATCATTGAGCTTTACTACATCATCCAAATCATTGGATGACACTTCAAAAATTTCAGAATCTTCCAGACCATATGCGCGATGAACCATACCCGGATATACGTCAAGTTTTTCCCCAGGATTTAGTATAATTTCTTCAAGTGAATCTTCCGAAGAACCAAGCAAAAATCTAATTTTACCTTTAAGTAGATATTGAGTTTCAATCTTGCGCTCGTGATACTGTAATGAATATTGATGACCCTTTTTGATATGCAAAATTTTACCACAATACCCTGGTTGCAAGGCAAACCAGATTTCTTTACCCCAGGGCTTTGGGACAATTTTCCTGACTTCCGCACTTGCGATTGTCTCTTTATTGCTGGGTGTCTTAGAAATGAGCTAAATTATATGTTTATCTAAAAAAAATTATCTTAGCCAAGCCATTTTTTAGAAAAATTTTCTATTTTTTCCTGCTTTTAGGTGTCCTATTGCGGAAGTCAGGTTTACCCCAGGGCTTTGGGACAATTTTTATTGGAATTTGTTCATTCATATATATTAGTCATATTTGAATGTAGTTTAGCTTAAAATGAAGAAAAAGACAAGAAAAAAAACCCTCATAAAAAGGTTGTTATGTGTTACGTGGTATGTGACATGTGAATCCCTAATACACCAACGTCTCACCACTACTCACACCATTTTTCTTCGCCTCCGCATATTTCACCATCGTATCGCGCATTGCCGTATGCACCTCACGCATTTCAATCCCAAATTTTGCAAGATTTTCAGACGCAAGAAAATTATTAGATCTTCCTTTTGTCGCGAGTCCTTGCTTGACCAAATCATCATTACTAATCCACTCATTGATGTGCGTTGGATCCACCATTTCTTCATAGAGCGCAACTATTTCTTTATGCTTCAAAGTACCTGGATTCGTGACATGAAAAATACCTTCAGCTTTCTTATCCATAAGCTGACGAAATACTTCAAGCATATCGTCAATAATCGTTACACTATTTTCTACATCAATCACTTTTGGGTACGTCGCAAGCTTATCGATCATATTTTGTGGAGATGGCACCCAGTCGATTGGCATACGAATGCGTGCGATTCCGATATTTGGCAAAGTTGACAATACCAAATCTGCTGCCCACTTAGTGCGCGAGTAAGTTACGTCAATCGGATTTCCCATATCACCTTCTCTCCATTTTTTGTCTGCATGAGGTGAGTCTCCATAAAAAATACATCCAGACCCCATGTGGAGCAGATACACTCCACGCTCCTGACAAGCTTCTGCAATTGTAATTGGAAGTTTGGTATTCCCCACAATTGTCTCGAGCTGATGTGTTTCACACCAATCAACATTTGGTTTACCTCGAACTCCCGCAGCATTTAAAACTGCATCAGGTTTATATTCATCAATAAGTTTGAATACATCTTCTTTTGAATTGATATGTTCGGTTGACAACACAGAATCTGGCCATGCGTCGTGACATCTGTAACCAATGTAGCCACCGCCGATAATTAGAATTTTCATAGACATTTAGAATTAAGCAGATTAGGCAGAGTATGCAGATTAAGCGCCTTGTTCGATATTTTGTTTAAAAATAGTAAAAACTTCTTTCCCCTTTTCTCCAGTCAGCGGAATATAAAATTTTTTACCTTGTGGAGATACAAAATAAATTCTGTACACACCCACCTTTCCGCCGAATACATTCATCTTAACAGATTGTAATTCATCAAAAGTAAACGTATATTTAGCAAAGCTATACTTCAAAAATATTTCACTATCCCTGACACCAAAATACCAATACTAAGTGGAATAATGCTTAAAGAAAAACCCTGTTTAAGAAAATCCGCAAGCAAACTAACAAGAAAAACCGAAAATAAGACAAACATCATCGCAAAAGGAATGTCGCTTATCAAAGAACTTTTGTATTCAATTTTAGTCATACATACTTATTGCTTAATCTGCCCCAGCCACAGGCTGGTCAGCCTATGGCTGATACTCTGCTTATTCTGCTTACCTACTGACGTACTGTTTCTCATAATACTCCTGATACTCCCCACTCTTACACCTACTCACCCATTCCTGATTCTCCCGATACCACTCAATCATTTCTTTAAGCCCTTCTTCAAATTTAATTTGTGGTTCCCAACCAAGTTCATTCTTTGCTTTACTGAAATCTATCGCATATCGTCTATCGTGTCCCGGTCTATCAGTCACATACTCAATATACGATTCATCTTTATCCATTAATTTTAACAAGGACTTAGTCAAATCAAGATTCGCCATTTCTGCGTCACCTCCAAGACAATAGGTCTCACCAATTCTACCATGTTTCAAAATCATATCAATACCCCGCGCATGATCGAGCACATGAATCCAATCGCGTACTTGCTGTCCATCACCATAGACCGGCACCTTCTTTCCTTCCATCAGATTTGAAATAAAGAGTGGAATGATTTTTTCAGGAAACATGTAGGGGCCATAATTATTTGAGCAATTTGAAATCGTCATCTCAATACCATACGTGTGATAATAAGCACGAACCAGATGATCCGAGGCTGCTTTTGATGCGCTATAGGGACTGCGTGGATCGTATGGAGTTTTTTCAGTAAAAGGCGCATCATCCGGCTTTAGCGCGCCAAAGACTTCATCAGTAGAAATATGATGAATACGTTTCTTATACTCTTTCACTGCATCCAAAACCGTTTGCATTCCGAGCACATTTGTTTTGATAAATGCACTTGGATCCATGATAGATCGGTCTACATGCGATTCTGCGGCAAAATGTACGACTACATCAATATTTTTTACCGCCTCAAAAACAGCCTCTCGATCACAAATATCGCCTTTTACAAAACTATATCGCAAATCCGTTTCAAATTCTTTCAAATTTTCCAAATTCCCCGCGTATGTTAGTGCATCAAAATTTATAATCTCGTCTTGATAATGCTCAAGCCAATAACGAATAAAATTAGACCCGATAAATCCTGCTCCTCCTGTGATTAATAATTTCATAATAATATTACGTGATTTTTTAAGATACAAGGTACAAGTAACAAACAAATTTCAAATTACAATTTCCAAATCATCTGTTGGAATTTAAGTTTGTATCTTGTACCTTGTATCTTCGAGCTATTTATTAAAATAATGATACACGAGTGACCACGTCGCCATCGTCTCTCCATCCCAAATTTCATTTTTTCGAATCATATCATCCACTTCTTCCGGCAAGCGATACAATAATTCAATTTCTTCAGTTTCATCAAGCTGTTGCTTGGATTGAGAAATAATATGTGCCAAAAAAACATGACACCGATCTCGAACAAAACCGGCATCTGGCTCAAATTCCCCTATTTTCACCATTTCTTTTGCCGTACATCCCGTCTCTTCGAGCAATTCTTGCACCGCTGCTTCAGATGGCGCCATACCCTCTGGAATACCACCCCCGGGAAATTCAATACTTTGTTTGTCAACCAAGTAACGATGTTGCAAGGTAAGCACAATCCGCCCATCGGGCAAGACCGGCACAATCATCACGACTCCGGGTGTTTCTGCATAAAAATAATCCCCCTCACTTCCGTTGGGTCTTTCATAAATATCGTGCTTATACTTCCACCACGGATTTTCATGGAGTATTTCTTCGCTGATTTTTTTGAGGTGTTTTGGCATAGGTGTTTCGTCATCCCGAGTGAGCCCGCCGAATCGGCGGGCGACGAGGGATCTTTCTTACCTGAAATTTATTTAACAAAAAAATTTTCGATTATAAAGTCTCTTTCTCTAACTCAACAAGTCGTCTCTCCAACAATCCACTCACATCAGATATTTTCAAACTATCAGCAAGCAACAAAACAGAAATCAACGCGTTTACGACTCTTTTTTGTTTAAGTTCTAGATCTTTCGCTTCCCAAATTTTTGTAGCTGATTCATGTAGTGCCAGTACTTGATTTTCAAAACCAAAATCAACCTGACCAATTTTTGTGTTCATCTCCACTACTTTTTCCTTTGCCTCATTTACATCCATAAATATTTAACTAAATAATTTTGAAAATTCCTCGACAGATGTATCCCCCGTATTATTCACAATCGAATGCATATTCCCTCCCCCATCACCCTCATATCGAGGAAATATATGCACATGCAAATGTGGTACTTCCTGCCCACCCGCTTCACCCTGATTCCAACCAACATTGTATCCATCCGGACTTAACACATGCTCTATTTTTTCCATAGCTTTTCGCACTCCACGCGCAACATGTTCAAGTAGCTCTTCATTCAAATCAAAATAATTTTCTGCGTGAATTTTTGGAATAACTACTGTGTGCCCTTTTGCGCGTGGATGAATATCAAGAAATGCAAGTACATGATCATCTTCATATACGGTGTAATTTGGAATGTCGCCTGCAATAATTTTGCAGAAAATACAGTCTTTCATATTTAGAGTTAGATTAATCTGTTTTAATCCGTTTAATCTATTAAAATCTGCTATTCCAATCACGATTTCAAACAGCAGATTATCCGCCACAGGACGGATCAGTCCTTTGGCTGAAGCAGATTGTAACGGATTATAACGGATTATTTTGTGATGAACCGATACAACCCATGCTCATCAAAATTTTGAACGCTCTCAATCTCCAATCTAAATTGCTCGATGTATTCTTTTACCTTTTCTTCACTCTCCCCTTCCAATTTGATTCCAAAATAATACACGTCTATCTGTTTTTTTTCAAGTAGCTCGGCTATTGCTGAACCAACTCGTGGGTCAAAAAACCGTACCATCACTTGCCTATCAGGCCAAAAAAACTTATCTTCATAATCTGTTACTAGTATAGCATCGTCATCTGTATGTGCCAAGACCCAATTTTTAACCTCTGCTGTGTGTAGCAAATTTTTGTGTGTTGCAGTGATTCCATCCATACCACCAAAGACCAAATTTACACTCAAAATAAACATTACTACAAGATAAACTAACCCAAAACCATAGACGATGAAGCAACTCATCCCCCGCCCTTCTCGTACCGAAGAGAAGGGAGACACGGATCCGTGAGTTTCCCCTCTCTTCGGTAAGAGAGGGGCGAGGGGTGAGTTGCGGTCAAACAATTCAGCAATTCTAAAAAATCCATACACGATAAACGGAATCATCCCAATCGAAATTGGTAGCCAATATCGAGTATATGCCACACCGATTGTCTTGAGATTATACAAATTATCAATCTGACTTCCATAATACGTTACCAAAAACATACTCATCACCACAAACACTGCACCAGATACTTTTTGTGCTCGAGATAATTTTTTTCTGTACCAATCATAGAGAAAAAACAACAATCCAATTTTTGCAGGCATCACATACCACCACGTCAATTTTGACATAAAAAACCAAAGTGACTTGATGATTGTCCGAGGATGAATGCCAAATGGAAAAATATATGCATACCAAGTTTGTAATTCGACCGACCGAGAGCTAACATAGCTTCCGGCACTGCTACCATAAAGCGAGTGATTGATGAATGCATATACTACAACAAAAAATAATCCAACACCAATCCACCCGAGCAATCTTTTCAACGAAATTTCTGCTCGATACCACACCGCGACAATTGCAAAACAAAGTGCTACCCACATTATTTCATTTGGACGCATCAGAATTCCAAGCATAAAAATACTCATCCCCACTACGTCATTTAGCAATGCACGCGACATGGGTTTGCATATCAAAAACCATGCGCCAATCAAAATGAGAGAAATAAATGGCACATTTGGAAATAGGCTTCGTGTTGTGTAGTACCACAAGACCGGTTGGAAAAATAAAAGTAATGCAGAAAAAAATGCAATCTGTTCATCAAAAACTTTTTTCAAAATTCCATAAAATCCCCAGATCGCACAAATTGCAAGCAGCGGCGTAATAAGCAAGGTCCCAAACACTCCAATAATTTTTCCTATCATGCCATAGACAAGCGGTAATCCCCAAAACCCAACCGGCAAAATACTCGATCCAACTCCTTCTTCTACAAATGCACTTCGCGGATGAATGAATTCGACTAGCTCTCCATATTTGAGCGAATCGAGTGGATAAAGCAACAACCCATACTCCGAGACTTGTTTTGTAAACACAAAATTCGCATTTTCATCAGGTGAATTAAACTGATATGGAATTGAGAAATTTAAAAAATTGTAGATGAAAAAAAAGACTACTGAAAAAATCAGGAGTATTAGATTTTGTTTATTTTGGAAAAAATGTTTCATGAAAATTATTTACATGCAAATTTACATGCAAATTCCTATTATTTGTACATTTGTACCATTTTCAGCCCAAGGCTGATCCATCCTGTGGCGGAGTAATTTGTATGTACTTTTATATCCCATGCTTATACAAACTCATAAGCGCAAACCCCACAGACAAACCCAAAATCCCAGTCGCGATATTGAAAAAAACAGGTATTTCAAATACGAGTGCCATAAGAATAATACAGGTTGCGAAAACTTGCAAAAACATTTTGAATTTACCCCAACCATTTGCCATAACTACTTTATGAAATTTTATGCGTGCGATATATGCAGTCACGATAAACGTAATTTCAAGAAGTAAAACCAGAAGACCAAGCATCGCATTTAGATACCGAAATACGAGAAGTAACACCATAGAACCAATCAAAAATTTATCTGCAAGAGGATCCAAAAGCATTCCAAATCGAGTAATTTTATTTTTTGTCCGAGCAAGTGATCCATCAAGCACATCTGTTGAAGCGATTATGATAAATAGCACTACCCCCAGATTATACTGCCCGAACAAAATTGTAAAAAAAACAAGCGGAGTCGTGAGTATCCGAAAGAAGGTAATTTTATTTGGCGTAATAGTGTGTGGGAGAAAACGCAAAAATATTCGATTGATGAAATGGTCATGCGGATGAATTTCATCTGTCCTAAGGTATTCAAATAAATCTGCATTCCGTTCTTTGAAGCGTTTGATAAATCCCATATTTTGAGATACACTATATACCAAATTAGATACGTGGAAGTATAGCGAATTTTAGCCAAAAAATCAAGGATAATTGCCAACGCAACTCACCCCTCTCGCCCCTCTCTGTTCACTTCGTGATGACCTCAGTGGAACCAGCTGAGTTCACAGCGAAGCTTGATAGAGAGGGGAAACTCACGTGTCTCCCTCTCTTCCCAAGAGAGGGCGGGGGTGAGTTGCGTTTCACCAAAACCTATGTTTACCAACAAAAAATCCCTTCTCTTCTGGTCATTCCTAAGTACCTCGATTGGAATACTCAATATTTTTGTACTCAAAAACAGCGTCGTTGGAATAATAAATTTTTTGATATATATACTATCACTTGGAACATGGGTCGGAGCGCTTTTGCCAACCTATATGGGTGAACGCGGGAGAAAGATTTGGGGAGTATTACTCATAGTGTGTCTGATTTCTTTTCTCAATGTCTTAGTGTATTATCCATACAAAATTACAGAAATAACGAGCACAATTATTTTGATACTCCCATTACTCTTATTTTTCTTAACACAAAAACATGAAATCAGTTTTGAAAAAATAGACGAGTATCTAGAACGTTCCTTTGTGCTTGGAACAAGTATTTTTTTGATACTTGAAATTATACTGCTTCATCTAGTATTCAAAAATCAAACAACAGAGGTGCTTCAATCTCCGTGGATGACACTCAATGCAAGTTTTTTTATTATCTACGCGCTTGCCACTGCTTTTTTACTATGGATAATCGGCAATTCCGGACAAAAAACAAGCAATCTTGCACTCACCTCACTCCATCTATTTATCACCTATTCCATCGCACCGATTATCTATAAACTCGGCTACGGCTACGACGGTTTCATCCACCGTGCGACAGAAGTTTGGATCAAGACAAACGGATTTATCTTACCCAAAGAACCATTTTATATGGGCCAATATGGCCTTGTCGTCTGGCTTTCACATATAACTAATATCTCAATTCATTACATTGATATATTTCTTGTCCCTGTGCTTGCAAGTATCTTCATTCCCTTTGTCATACACGATACACTCAAACGCTCATGGAAATTAGCAGGTAATGCACCACTCGTGTTGGTATGGTTGATTCCCTTTATTTTTTACATCTCACTGCACCTGACCACCCCACACAATCTTGTATTACTCTTTGTAATTCTGTGCATTTTTAGTACGCTCGGATTTATCTATAGACAAATCCCCACACCTATTCCACTCATTCTTGCGCTCAGTGCAGTACTTACACATCCACTACTCGGTGTACCTCTTTTTGTCTTTGTGCTTGGTGCAATTCTAATTCGAAGATGCACCAAACCCGCATTACAATGGATTTACCTAATCGCTCTTGCAATACTACTTGCAGTCATTCCTGCGACTATGTTTAGCACACGGCTTATCTTGAGCGGGCATGAATTCCCAGAGCTTGCAAACCCCTTCGTGCATATCGACAACATGATCGACATATTCCGCCGACCATATTGGTACACAGCTACAGATTCCATCATTCTTGAAACACTCTACAATTGGCAACGACTAATTAGCCCACTCATAGTTATGCTTGCACTAATCGGTTTTTTTGTAAAAAAAGAAAAGAGAGCCCTCGATTGGCTCTTTCCTATCACAACTCTTGGCTTTTGGATCTCCGCATGGCTACTACGTACGTGGATCGTATTTCCCAATGTCATTGATGATGAACAAACAAATTATCCATTACGTGTATTGATTGGCGGTATGTTGTTTCTCATACCATGGAGTATCTATGGTATATATATCATTGGTAATGCAATACTCAAAAAATTCAGCTATACGTCATTTGTAAAAATACTACTCATCATTTTTGTATCACTATTACTTATGGTTTCGCTCTATCTCGCCTATCCACAAAACAATCAAAAAGTATATTTCCCAGGATTCAATGTGACGGGATACGATGTAGAAGCAATCACATGGATACACAATCAACATACAGAATATAATTACGTCGTCTTATCAAATCCGATTACGGCGGTCGCTGCACTCGAACACTATAGTTTTGCAAAATATTTTGATACGGTAGAAGGTGAATTATTTTATTACTCAATACCAAGCGGCGGCCCATTATATAGCTACTACCAACGTATGCTCTATGATGGACAAAAACCTGACGTCATGCAAGAAGTTATGCGATTAACCAACACGAAAACCGCGTACCTAGTCATTAATTCATATTGGAAACATTTCAACGAGATTGTCGAAGGCGCAAAAAAAACTGCCGATGCATGGCAGATTATAAAAAATATACATAACGAAGAAAAAATATATATATTTATCTATAACAAAAATCCGTGATAAATCTATTCCATCATGTCTGTCTCGTATTTTTTACAGGGTGTCATCCGTGTGCCCAGTATATAGACTGATCAACGAAGTCACATATTCACCCTCTGACCTCATCAAAGTCGGAGTCTTAAGTTCCATTTTTTTGATGTCAACAACATGCTCTATACACCACTCCATCTTTTCTTGAAGCGACTCAAGATCCCCTGTCTCAAACGTAAACCCATTTTTCCCTTCTTCAATAAGCTCTGCAATCCCTTCAATACGACTTGCAAGTACCGGTACATCAAAATACAAACTTTCAAAAATCACTGTCGGAGAATTTTCATAACATAGCGATGGGACAATCGTCATATCAATATGCGAAAAAAGCTCTGGTAATTTGTCTCGATCTACGCGACCATAAAATTCGATATTTTCCAAATTATTTTCAGTAACAATATTTTTTAACTCATCCAACTTCGATCCATCCCCCACAATATGCAATTTCGCATTTTTAACTTTCTCAAATGCTTCGGCGAGTAAAAATACACCCTTATGTTCTTCAATCTGTCCCAAATATAGAAAATTAAATAATTCACCATAATCTTTTCGACGTTTAACTGCGGACTTTCGACGTACAAAATTTAATGTTAATGGATTACGAAGAAGTATCGTTTGAGTACCTTGAAACAATCCTCTACTTCGATAAAAGTCTAATAGAAACTGCGATGGCGAAATCACCACCTCCGGCGACCCCATCAGTTGTTTCATTACCCAGGTATAGAACTTGGTAGGAAATCCCGTGTATCGCCATGAATTTTCTTTAGTCTTAAGAATGATTCCGCTTGGCTCGACCAACTGTACGTCGTGCACCGTATGTACATGTTTAATCTGTAATTTTCTAACTACACGCGGAATCAAAAAACTAAGCCCCATCAAATTATGCGTATGTACAATATCAGGCTGTTCTTGTTTCAAAATATGTTTGACTTCTTTGCATACTGAACTATTGAACATATCAATCACATGCCAAATAAAACGCATGAAAAAATTATGCCGATGCGCATCTGTATAAAAAAAAATATTTCGCGGATACATGCGATAAATTTTCAAATTTTGTTTTTCTTCAATTTCTTTCTCCCCAGACATACTTGTCACCAAAACCACCTCATACCCTTTTTCACGCAATCCTTCAACAGTCCGATGTACCACCTGCTCCGCCCCTCCTCGTGCGTAGGGAGGATATAAATTGTTGATGAGACAAATCTTCATACGTTGAGGTATTGAACTATAATATTTTTATATCCAACCTATTTTTTAATGCATTATTCAACTCCTTACGCTGTTTTTTTTTGTAGTGCCTTCATTTCTTTTTTATGTTTCGCTTCTACTTTCTTTATATCCTCCGCAGGAGGTAGACTCTCCGGATAAATCCCCGTTTTTGTCAAAGCACCACGTACGTTTGTGTTATTGACAACATGTTCATCGCAGATCTCATTTTTCCCTGAAAGATTTGTTGTCTAGTTTTTTCTATCGTCATCGCTGTTGCCAAGTCCTTTGCTTTCAATGTTACATTAGGTAAATAATCTGCCAAAGGTTTTTTTGGTGAAACACCAAATTTTTGTTTCATTTCGTCTGTGGTTTTACCACCAAAAAGAGCCTCATCGCCTTTCGCACGAATCTCACCAATACCTCTGCCATCAACTCCACGAATAAAGGCAATATTGTTAAACTCTTTTTTTGTTATTTTGAGCTTCTCTCTTGCATCGATCCTCTCAAACTCTGCCATTCGTTCTTGCAAAATCTCTACCTTCCGTGTCTGTGTCACAAAATATGCCTGTGCAAAAGCTATTTCCTCTTTTCGTGGATCACCATTGATTGTAACCAAATAGCACGCATACCTAGTCAACTTAATATCTTGCATCTCCCGTTGTGCTTCTGAGCCAATCTTGACCATTTTCGTCACGTCCTGAAAATGGTCTGAAACGCTACCACGAGCATTCTCACACGCCTCTTTAGCACGTCTAATTACTGTCCCATCTGGAGTAGCCAAGTATGAAGAAAAGCTCTCGAGCATACCAAAATTCAACTCCATTTTGGTGTTTTACATCGTCTAAAGTTTTTGCCAAAAGCTCTAAATGACTTTGTTCCATATGACTTTATGTTATCATGATAATAAAAATCATACAAAATTTTATACCCAAAATAACTATTTGAACTGATGAAAAACAGAGCTTTTATACTCTGTCATTACACGGTGGCAGGCGCGGTAGGAATCGAACCTACGCATTCGGTTTTGGAGACCGAAGTACTACCATTATACGACGCGCCCATGATAACGGAACTAGTATATCAGAAATAATTAAAAAATCAAGCGATGAACTATGCTTGATTTTAATATCGCAGTCAATTTATACTATCTTATTTTGTCTCCTTATGCAATTCATGTTTTCCACATTTTTTACAATGTTTGGAGAGCTCAAGTCTATTTTGCAAGGCTACATTTTTTCGAGTGAAATAGTTGATAGTACTACACTCAGTACACTTGAGTTTTTTACGATTTTTACGCTCTTTTGATTTTGATGCCATATCATTATTTTGAACTTATTAAGCCACCAAATAATACAATACTTATGTTATTTTGTCAATATTTGCTGTGTATTTGCTGTGTATAGAGAAATTTTGGAGAAAAGTAGAAATTGAATATATGTATTAGAGTATTTTTCCATGGTGTTCTGCCTCCAAGTATCCAAGCATGTGGTGAGGCTATCCTCAATTTGATTTCGAATCGGGACATAAAATTTTTGGCATAATCTGAATAATATCTGATAATGCTTTGAAAAATCATCGGGGTCATTAGCTGTCGGAAATTGAAAAGCCGTATTTCCTGATTATTCTTGGACAAATATTCCTCTTCCGTATATTGATTTTTGAGTTCATCAAGTTCATACTCCGATTCTCGAGGAAAGACTACCACCGATCCGGTCATCTTTTTCGTCCCATCAGGATATGTTTCCACCCGGGCAAAAATTATATCCCATTTTTTCACGCTCTCCGTCGCTTTATTCTCTTTTATCCAATATTCCTCACCCTTGAAATAATCCTTCAAAAACATTCCGCGACTTTTCACTATTTTTTGCACTTCGTACAGCGTTTTGAATGTGTTTAGCTTAATCAACAAAGATTCTTTTTCTTTTTCACTAATTGTTTTCCCTTTTTCTTTCAAATAGAGTTTCAGAAGCGTCATACCTAAGCCTTCATCTTCAAAATCAACAAGCGCGTATTCATTGAGAAGTTGCGAGAGAATGCCACCACCTTCGTCTCCGGGAAAAGCTCTTTTGACTTCGTCTAGATCGGGGGCTCCCGACAAAATGCACGATCGCATTCATAACAAGGTCCTCGTGTTTTTCCAAAATCCAATCCAGAGCTTTTCTGGTAGCCACTTGGCTGTCGGTCAAATTATCTTTTTTCTTCATCCGTTCATAATACTCGTCAACAAAAGCTTGCCCCTTATTTTTCTCGTCATTTTCCAAACAGCATTTTTTATATTTTCGTCCCGATCCGCAGTAGCACGGATCATTACGCCCAATTTTGTTGTCGGTCATATATTATTTTTTTATAATCATAGTACACGGGTAAGTTATTCTTTCCCTGCTCCCAATTCCAAAGTTTTTATCTGTGGTAAGGTGACTAAGCCACTCAAATCTCCATACATGCCGATTGTGTTATTCATCACTTTTCTAATTTGCTTTTCCCTCTCTGCCCAAATTTTTTCATACGCCATTCTCTCTTTTTTCAATCCGTCATCCATACTGGAAAATGCCTCTACAATTGCTTCTACTCGTTGCCTGAACTCCACGCCAGTCAAATATATATACAGAATTTCCATTTTTTCATTTTTACCTACTGACATTGTTTTTTCACGAGCGACTGATTCCAAATTCAACCTAAGCGCCATGGCTAAGGCTGAGATAAGTTTGATATCGCAAATCCAGACACCATCACGAAACACAAAACCTCTTACCCCTTCAGGCAAAACAGCAGATACAATCACCGCCAAATCGGCTTTGATCGCCCGCTGATCATCTTTAAGTTTTTGGATCCATCCGTCGCTCCATGCTTTGGTCTTTTTAGATTCCCAAATTATCTGACCACATACGTGACCGGATCGATCAATGATTTTATGAACAATATCAGCGCCATTCACTCCTTTTGGCACAGGCATGATTTCATCAAAAGGAAACTCAGCTCTTAACACATCTTCTAGTTCAAGCTCCAATACCTCACCTTGTGTTTGTTGTGAGCCTTGTTCAAGCTTACGCGCCAGCTCATCCTTTGCTTTTGTAGCATCAGTCAAACGCTTCTCTAGTTGGGCAATAATATATTTTTGATCCTCGGTTGCTTTTTTACTGGCTTCTTCTGTTATCTGCTTCCGTTCCTCGTCAAGCTGACGTTGTTTTTCTAATTCAAAATTTTGTTTATCTTCCTCAAGTTTATTTTTTTCCTTGCGTATTTCTAGTTCTTTTTGATATGCTTCTCTTAATTTCTTTTCTTTTTCGACGAGCTGTTCCTCGAGTATTTTCTTTTCTGTTTCCATCTCTTTTTCTGAATCCTTTATCTGCTTGCGCAATTTTATTGAGTCTATCTCATGTTGTTTTGTTGCCAGCGCAAAAGCTTCTTCTTCTATCTTTGCACGCTCTTTTTCAATCTGTCTTATCTTTTCTAGTTCAAAGCTCTTCTTTTCTTCCTCAAGCTTTTGTCTATCTGCTCGTGCTTTTAAACTCTCAGAATTTGCTACTGATAATTTTTCATCTTTATTTTTTATTTGCTCCTCCAGAAGTTTCAATTCACCCGCCTTTTGTTTGTCTGCTTCTATTTGTGCCTGTCTCCACAAAATACCTTTTTCTATAATAAGTTTTTCAGCTACTTTCTTGTTGACTTCAATCTGCGTATTTTTTTGGACTTCATCAAGCTTGGCTTTCTGCTCCCCCAACTCCTTTCTTCGTTTTTCTATCTCAGCTTCTTTGAGACTATTTTCATTACTAAGTTCTTTTTTTATTCTTTCCTCAATTTGATGCGTTAAAACAGCGTCAATAGAAATTGAATCTCCGCATTTAGGACATTTAATTTTCTGTTCCGTGTTATCCATAGTAGACCTGCATAATATTTCTCACATTTTACCGATTCCCTTTTGCCCGATTGTGCGTCTTACAAAGCATCTGACAATTTTTTGCCAGAGTTTTTCCGCCTTTGCTCCACGCGGTCACATGGTCGGCATCCATATCACTGATACTCCAGATTTTGTCTTTGTTTGCATCGTGACCCATAGTACAAAGCGGGCAATTTGATATATGTTTCTTCTCAGCTTTTTCTGTCTGTTCTGCATACACAGATTTTTTAGTAGCCTCATCAAAGATGCGAATATCAAGTAATTTTTGATCTGTTTCACCACCCAAAATATATTCAAAAATACCTTTACGATTTTTGACATAAGGGTCAGCATAGAGTTTTTGTACTGCTTTTGATACGTTTGCCGGGTCGTAAGCTTTTTTATGATATGCTTCATACAGTCTCCCCCATTCGAGTCCGCACATTTCTTTTTCTACGTCAGTAAACACACTCGATGCCCAGTCGATGACACTATTGAAATAATTTTTTAGTTCGGTAATATTACTATCTTTGCGGTGACTACTCATATAGTCCCCAATATTCCCCTTACTCACCCAATCGAGTGCACGTGCGAGAAAATCTTGTCTGTTTGCACTTCCCTTTATATACGCGCTCCATTTTTGCACATTCGCATTTTGGCTATTGCTAAATTCTTCTTTGGCGCGTGTAACAAATGGTCCGGAATAGACCGCATTCAATAATTCTTGTTCATTGAGTGGTACACCGGCAATATTGATCGTCTTGAACCATTCTTTTATTTCACTTTCACTGCCTTCACATTCGTAGATCAGAAGAGTTGTCTCTAATATTTTTTTCTGTTTATCTTTGGCAATACTATCAAAGTTTTGTTCCATGCCATTTTCATCTTTAATCGCTAATCTATTGGTAACAAATCGCCCGATGCTGGTGATACGCTGTTGTCCGTCAAGTACTTCGAGATTATCATCCGTTATTTTTACAAAATATAACAACCCAATCGGATACCCCTTGAGAATAGATTCGATGACGGCGACATCTCTTTTTCCATCAGCGTAGATATAGTTTCGTTGGTATTCGGGTTGGATAGTTAATTTTCCAGACAAACCAAAGAGTCCTTTAGCTTCATATTCATTGTAGACAAATCCTTTGCAGATGTCTTTGACGGTTATAGATGTTTTAAGGGTTGTTTTCATAGTGTAAAAATTATAATTTTATTGTGGTTAATTGGTCGTCTTTGTAGAAAAATCGGAATTCTCGATTTTTCTTTTCAAAAACAGTTATCGAGTATTCCTCAATTACTCACTTTTTTCATTTCTGTGGATAACCTTGACAACATAATATTTTATGTTATACTAACATTAGGTCAGAGTAGTAAGAGGAGATGTTGAAAATCTGTTCAACTATCGCTAATACTTTTGCCAGTACTCAGGTCTACACAACAATCAGAATATTGGATCGGGGTGTCCCCGGTCGGCAAAAAGTCCACATACGGACTTTTTGTTTTATGGAAAAATTTTAAGACCATAACCTTTATATTCTCCTTTCTGATCACAATATATTTTATCTTTAATTATATTAAATGGAATATATGGTTCTTCTGAATTAAGAATATGCCTTGCCAAGGGATACGCACACAAATCGGCTATCTGCAAGCCTAAATGATTATCTCTTTTAAGAGAAAATTCAAATTTTCCTATCCTATTTTTAAATCTTTCAGTAGAAACATAATAAGTACCTAAATCTCTAATCCTATTATATTGTTCCAATAGCTGGGCATCTTCTTTTTTACCTCTTTTTTCAATTTTAATGTCAATTTTTTCTACAGAATTAGCGTCAGAACAAAATATCAAGCGTTCTATGATAAATGCCAAAGCTATATTATACGGATTACTGGCATTGCATCCATATTTTTTGACATATTCTTTTTTATCTACTCCGGCACCGATAATAATGAAATCCGCTCCCAACATAATACTATTTAATTTTTGGTAAAATGTTTTTTTCAACTCCAAATCAAATAGGATTTGAAAAGAACCCTCACATTTTCGTATCTCTCTCGAATGAAGTATGACCTTTTCCGTGTTGAAAAATTCTCTTTTGAAATTATACACTTCCTTTTCCAACCTCGTCAATTCCGTTTCTGAAAATAAGCAACCGGCTAATAAAAATAATGGAAAATTAGAATCCACATAATTCAATCCATGGTCTCCCGTTTCATCTAGAAAAAAATGGTAACGCATAAAATTTTATGTAACGATATCAGATAAATCTCGCAGTTTTGTACCTCTATACGTGAAATGATCAGCGCCAGCATATGCTCCGCAATTATTCAATTTTCCACGTTGTTCATATAATTTGTATGTAAGTGGCGACAATTTCCAGACTTGACCTTCATATTCCACTTCACGCTCACCAACGACTTTTGCCAGTACATTTTTGTCACCTTTAAAAATAATTTCATCACCATTTTTCAAACCTTTTTTATAAAAACTAAACAAATTACTTTGCTTTCTTACCTGTGATACCTTGTCAAATTCTTTTTCTTGGTCAATATTTTCGGGATAAATAATATTACCCTTAAACGAGAGTAGGAGTTGCCGTATCAATTCTTGATCGAGTGCAAATAATTCACTTTCACCAACACGATGTTTATTAAAAATATCATGTAAAAGAGATTCTTTATCATCATAATCTTCCAATTCAATTGCAAAAAATCTTTTTAATCCTGCAACATTATAGTACCCATTTGCCTCCAGGTTTCGCATTCTCTCTTGATAATTTTTCGTACCGGTTTGTCCAATTTTTACCAAACCGGAAACAGCAGTTGTCATGATGTAAATGATTCCTTTCATATTAGTTGTTAAATTTCATAAAATAACTTAATTTTGCTTATTGATAATTACCTTTCCGTTTGAATCATCCGAAATTTTTAGATACCTAGATGGCTGTTTAATTTCTACTCCCTGTAAGCGAGCGGATTGTTTGCCATTAGCGTTAATAGATAATCCTGTTACATTTTGCATTTCTTTAGCATCCTGCGATATCGTCATATCCTTAATATGAATATTTTCTCCGTCTCCCAATTCAAAATCAGCACCGATAACATCTTTCATTTTTTCACTTTTTTGATAAATTTTTATATTCTTGATTTTGTTCATAAATTTAAATGTTATAAAACTTAAAATAATTGTTGCTAATATGCTAGTAAACCAGTAAAAAAAATTTATATCTAATATCATATAATTACTTTTTCTTATGCCTAACCAAAATTCTTGCATAAATTTCATTTCCATCTATAGTAAAACGTTTTCCATAATTCGGATTATCCTCAACATATCTGTCTATACCCTTTATCTCAAACTGCTCCGGATTATATTTATCCAAAAAACTAATCGGCACACCCATCACGCCATCATAATCACTCGGAATCGCATTGGTAAACGGCACTTCTATTGCATCATAGTTATCATACTTTTTATAACTATTTTCGTTTTTCTGAATTTGCGTATTAAACTTTATATTATCTTCCATAGTCATTAATGGCAATGCTTGGTGACGACGACCATGGTCAATACTACTAAACCAAACTGAGGGTGATCGTAAATAGACTATACCATCCACTGTCCTAGTTGCAGTACTAGGTTTTTCTGTCGGATCAATTTTCTCAGGAGAAACAAATAGCATGTCTTGGTTAAAACTCGTTGAACCAACCCACATTTTATTATTTTTTATTAAAGGAAATACCTCCTTATAGGTTATACAATTTTTATTCCCAATAATCACAAACAACTTCTCCGCCGTCACAATCCACGCCAAAAAATCACGAAACAGTGAAAACGGCGGATTCGTAATAATAATATCCGCTTCGTCTCGAAGCTTCGTAACTTCGTCACTCTTGAAATTTCCATCCCCTTTCATATATTCCCAATCCAGATCCTCCACATCTATCTTCCCATCCCCGGTCTTGTCATGATCGAGAATATATATCTTTCCTTTTGTCGCTGTCTTCTTTTTATCAAACTTCGGATCATTCTTTTCAAACAAGGTCGGCTGATAATTTGTCTTGTAGTTTTTGCTATCCGCCGCATAGCTCGTACTAATGAGCTTTTTGAGCCCAAATCGCTCAAAATTTTGCGCAAAAAACTTGGTAAAATTGCTCCACTCCGGATCATCACACGGCAACAAAATAGTCTTTCCTCGAAAGACGTCCGAATTGAACTCAATATAAGCATCAATTTCTTTTTGGATATCGCTATATTGCGTATAAAATTCATCATTTTTTGCCTTTTTTGCATTGGTGAGATTGTGGTTTGCCATATTTTTTCAATTGAAAAAGTAACTCAATCATAGCACACCCCACCCACCCCGTCAACGAAAAAACCCGCTCATCTAGCGGATTTTTCATTACAATTCTGTTTATTTACCATTCTTGTAAACACCAATTTTCCAAATACCTTTTTCCTGAAATGCTTCAATAGTCTGCCGTTTTGCCTTATTTATACTAACTTGCTTTAATTATTTTTTGATAACTGTTGAGCGGTTATGGTTGAATAAAGTTAAAATCAAAGTAACTACTCACCCCTCTTGACAAACAATTTAGCTAATTTAATTTAGCTTATCTTAGCCTAGTACAACACCCGTGAGGGTGTTTGGGCGTTTCTAGAGAAGACGAACACCCTCACGGGTGTTGTACAGAGCCGTTTTCCGCTTTCTTCCTAGAATTTAAAGTAAAAAAAGACGCGACGAGTACCATGCCTGTCGGATTTCGACGAGCTTAGTCGAGTCGCAGGCAGGGCTTGTGTTCACAAGTAAAGCATGCTGAGTAGTTACAAATTAAAAAAATTAATATACACCTATTGAAGAAAAATACAAGTATTTAATTGTCAATTAAAAAAAATGCTATAAAAAACAGTTTTCATTTTGAGCCGTCAGCCAGGATTGTCCTCCAACCGGGCGGATCAGCCTGCGGGCTGAAACTGGAGACTTACTGGAGCCGTCATCCAGGATTGAACTGGAGACCTCATCCTTACCATGGATGCGCTCTACCAACTGAGCTATGACGGCCTGTAGACGGTGTACACGCCGAGGGATTCGAAC
>JACPGR010000092.1 GCA_016182415.1 Candidatus Magasanikiibacteriota bacterium | reverse complement strand
TAGAGACAATCGTAAATTCTTCATGGCAGTAGCCAAGTATTTTTCTCCTTTGGTTTGAGTCTGTTGTGTGCTTGTTTGTAGCATAGTGTTTGGTAGATGAATTAAATATATAATCAAGTATACCAGACACACTTTATTTTATACTACCTCATAAAACATTGTCAGTTAAACAAAAGGGCTCGCGATCCGTTATCACAAAAAGTGACGTTAGATCGCGAGCCCTTGGACTCGGAATACCATTCAGGTTGCCTCGTGAGGCGCTTATTTAACTGTTGGATTTATTTTATCACTTTTGGCCGTTGCGCCATAGTGCAGTTGTGTAGAAAGTCCGGATGACCCAATAAGCATAGTGTTCTTGTTGTACTATGCTTATTTCCCTTTTTTAGCATAGTGTACTGGTCAAAAAGTCCCGATTTTGTCCACTACAGTGATCCAACTGGACAAAATGTCGGTTTTTAAACTGGAAGGTACCTTAAGGCTCACTTCCAGTACGCTTTTCCGTAATGATACAAAAGTGTCATATTGGCGAAATATAGGATATTGTATCCAAAGCCTATTTAGTAAACACCTCGAAAAAGCCTTTATTAGAGGCTAAAAACGGGCGCTTGACTTCTCTATATCAGTAGAGTAGTATAGTAATTGATGTTACTATATCACCCCAAAAGGGTATAAAAATATGGAAGAAATACTTAAATATGTACAAAATCAGCTCGTTCAGGCTCCCTTTCGGCTTAAATCCTATACCCAGGATGAGCAGGGTAGGAAATATCCGCAAAGGAATATCTACGTCAAAGTGGATAAATACTTCCGGGATTTTTTACATAACCCAAACGCCCGGGACCGTTGGATTATAATTCCGGGTCTTCGTGGTGTGGGTAAAACCACTATCCTTGCACAGCTTTTCTTGAATCATCAGCAAGAAGTTGACGATCGTAGAATTCTTTATGTTTCGTTGGATGAAGTTGTGAATGTTCTCGGCTCGTCATTGAAGGATGTTTTGAGTGCATACGAAAAGATAATCGGTGAAAGTTTTGAAAAGCTCACCAAGCCTGTTTTTATATTTATCGACGAAGCACAATATGATCCTAAGTGGGCGTCAGTATTGAAGTCCGTGTATGACCGCTCAAATAAAGTCTTTGTCGCGTGTAGTGGCTCGTCGGCTGTTTCTCTGCAGACCAATCCGGATGTCATTCGTCGTTCCATTTTTCAGAAACTCTTTCCAACGAGCTTCTCTGAATTCTTAATGATCCGTGATGGCAGACTACCAACTAAAGGTTTGAAGCAAAATATTAAAGACGCATTGTTTGGTGCCGATTCTGCCAGAGACGCGTACGAAAAGCTAAAAAAGATAGAGTCAAGCGTAGTGAGCGCGTGGTCATCTATAGATCGCCACTACGTAGATGAGTATTTGAAGATTGGTACTTTGCCGTTCGCTATTAGGATGAAAGATGAAGTGCGAGTCTATCAAACTATTACCTTGCTTTTAGATAAAGTAATAAATCAGGATGTACAAAGTCTTGGCCGTTTTGATACCAAAACCCTTGTTCATATCAAGAGAGTATTGTTTCTGTTGGCCGAGTCTGACGTGGTGAGTATCCAGAAACTTGCCACAACACTTGAGACTAGCGTCAACACCGTTTCCAATATTCTTGAGGTGTTGGAGCAAGCCGAGTTACTTATCCGTGTTATGCCTTACGGCTCAAATTCTAAAAAAGTCAGAAAGCCGTCACGGTATCAGTTTATGTCCAGTGCAATGCGGTCAGCATTTCTTTCTGTTGCAGGTAATGAGCAGATTTTTGCCAGCCAGAAAGGCCGTCTTATGAAAGATATTGTCGCCATGACCTTGTATCGGGAGTTCGTAGCCAACAGTCATGGTGCTTTGAATTACGACAGCTCAAAAGCTGGTGCGGATTTTATACTCACCATTGCTGATAAGAACATTATTCCGATTGAAGTAGGTATGGGTGAAAAGCTTGGCACGCAGGTACGAAGTACTATGAAGAAGGTTGGATCGGCTAAGTACGGTATCGTGATCTGCAAAAACGAGCTTACGTTATTGGAAGACGCCAACGTGGTTAAAGTACCCCTGGACTACTTCTTATTGATATAGAACCATGAAAACGGAAATCGCCATCAAAAACTTAATATTTATAGACTGCGAAGGACACGGGCCCGCACCGACATTGAACGATTCGGCATCGTTTGAATTTGGTGCGGTCGCTTATCCCTCAAAACAGACATTCCACGGAACAGGGGCGACAAAAGAAACGTTCGAAAAGTTTGATACATGGATCGCATCGATCATTGAAAAGGGATTCAGACCGCTATTCGTCAGCGACAATCCGGCTTACGACTGGCAATTTATAAACTATTATTTCCATTTGTTTCTTGATAGAAACCCATTCGGACATTCGGCGAGGAGGATCGGTGATTTTTATGCCGGACTCGTTGGCGACTTTACGAACGCAAGCTCATGGAAAAAGTTGCGAGTTACAGCGCATGACCATAACCCCGTTCATGATGCGATGGGTAATCTCGAAGCATTCGAGAGGATATTAAATGGCGAAAGATAATAAATTTATGAATTCAGACTTAACATTTATCACAAACGAGAAAGGCCAAAATCTCAAAGAGAGATTTGAGGTTTTAATCAAGGACACAAAATTCTTTGATTGTCTCGTTGGCTATTTCTATGCCAGCGGTTTTCATGCGATTTATAAATCACTTGAGAAAACCAAGAAGGTCAGGATTCTTATCGGTATCAGCACCAATCCGCAGACTTACGACCTGATGCAGAAAGCAAAGGTTGAACAATCGGCTTTGCAATTTTCAAGCGCAGAGGCCAAAGAAAAGCTTGGGGAGATTGTTGAGAAAGAAATGGAAGATGCCGAGGATAGCGAAAAAACAGAGAGCGGTATTTACACTTTTATAGACTGGATTAAAAACGGCAAACTGGAAATCAGGGCATATCCATCCGAAAAGATTCACGCCAAGGTTTACATTATGACTTTTGGCGAGGGCGATCGGGACATGGGCAGAGTCATCACCGGTTCAAGCAATTTCACGCAGGCCGGATTAATGGATAACTTGGAATTTAACGTCGAGCTCAAAAACCGAGCTGATTATGATTTCGCTTTGGCTAAATTCGAAGAGCTCTGGAAAGATTCGGTTGATGTCAGCCAGAAATATGTTGAGACGATACGCACAAAAACGTGGCTTAACGATACCATTACCCCTTATGAGCTTTATCTTAAATTCCTGTACGAATATTTCAAGGACGATTTGAGCCAGCATGACGAGATGTATATCAAATACCTACCGGTTGAGTTTAAGAAACTTGAATATCAAGAACAGGCGGTTTTGAACGCTAAAAAAATTCTCGATGAATACGGCGGCGTATTTATTTCCGACGTTGTTGGTCTTGGTAAGACCTATATTTCAGCCATGCTTGCCGGCCAGCTCATAAATGAAGGTAGGATTCTCGTGATCGCGCCTCCGGTGCTTCTGGATAAAGCTAACCCCGGTTCGTGGCCGAACGTGTTTAGAGACTTCAATGTACCGGCTACGTTCCGATCAATCGGAGAGCTCGAGAAAATCGTCAAAGATGGAGTTGAGCAGTATAGCCACGTGTTCGTGGATGAAGCTCATCGTTTCCGAACTGAGAATAATGCAACCTACGAAACATTAGCAGAAATTTGCCGTGGCAAGAAAGTGATTCTTGTTACTGCAACTCCGTATAATAACTCACCCAAGGACATCTTGAGCCAGATTAAGCTTTTCCAAAAAGTTCGTAAGAGCACCATTCCAAATCTTCCAGACCTTGAGCAATTTTTTGCCAGACTGGAGAAGAAGCTGAAAAACCTTGATCGACAAAGAGATTATGCTGACTACATAAAGTTTGTTAAAGAGAACGCTAAGGAAATCAGAGAAAAGGTTCTTAAGTATTTGATGGTACGCCGAACCCGTACAGAGATTACAAAATACTTTGCCGAGGATTTAGCTTCACAAAAATTGCGATTTCCGGATATAGAAAAACCGGAGGCGGCTTTTTATGAGCTTAATGACGAGGAAGATGTTGTCTTTACCAAAACGATTGAGTTGATTGCTAAAAAATTCAAATACGCTCGCTATACTCCGATCCTTTACTACAAAGGTGAGGTTAGCCAACCGGAGGAGTTGGCACAACGCAACATGGGTAAATTTATGAAGATTTTAATC
>JACPGR010000088.1 GCA_016182415.1 Candidatus Magasanikiibacteriota bacterium | reverse complement strand
GATGATATTTTCAAGCTTTCAGATAAGGAATATGTATTAATGTCAAATTTGTTTTGGTCTTACCGTCCCGAATTCTACGACACAACCTTTCATCTTTGGGCGGGCATTAAAAGTTTGCGAGACCAGAGTGTCACCGTCGAGCAAATTAAAGACTATCTGCAAAATTGGCTTGAAGAATATAAAAAACTTTCGATTGTTATGCAAGATGGCGATTTTGAAAGAAAATTTGATATCATGATAGCCGAGCGTTGTGTTGGCGCGTTATTAGTTGATATTCAAAATCAGCATTACGAAAACGACCGTAGTAATTTTATTGCCCATTTAACTGAATTGTTTATAGATTTGTTTAAACACTTTGCTGATAAACTGGAAAAAACAAAAATTGAGTAAAACTCAAGGGGGTGCTACGCTTTCATTTTGGCTTTTATTTGATAAAATAATGGTACTGATCTTTATGAAGCGCTACAAAAGAAAACGGAAAAAGTGGAGTGGAGCAAAGGTAAGAGAACGGCATATTATATTCTATTCAGTAAAAATGGTTTTACACTGGATATGATACAAACAGCGAATAGAGATGGTGTGTTTTTGGTAGAGAAAGATATATTGGTAAAAAGATGAGTATGGGGGGTAACAGGATCCAAAATCACTTGACGGTTTTACTATTTTAGAGTATTATATGGGCGAAAAACAAGTTCCAAAAGGAATAGATCAAAAATATTGGATGTTTGCGCTTAAAATCGCCGGAGATTTTGGGGCAACTATTTCAGTACCACTTATTATTTTTGTCCTTGGCGGCCAGTGGCTTGAAAAAAAATATGGTCATGCGCCATGGGTAACTATTGGGGCTTTCCTTCTTGCCGCTGTGCTTTCAGGAAAAATGATCTATACAAAAGCGAAGATCTATGCTGAAGAATATACTACATTACATACTCATGACAAAGATACAAAAGAAAAATAAACGTGTATACATTTAGATGCATATGACTGAGATTCATATCCCAAACCTGCCGCCCGATGTTTTGTTTCAGATAGGTTCGTTTGATATCACTAATACCATGATTAATGCATGGATCGCAATAGTTATTTTTTTGGTATTAGGAATTTTTGTGAAGCGAAGCGCCAAATTACGACCGGGAAAATTGCAAAATACATGCGAGTTTTTTCTCGAAACAATACTTGGATATTTTGATCAAGTTACCGGAGATAGAAAAAAGACACTACAATTTTTGCCTATTGTCGGTTCTATTTTCTTTTTTATTTTACTATCAAATTGGCTTGGGCTTTTGCCCGGAACAGGAAGTATTACCTTAAGACATCAGATGCTTTTGCGTCCGGCAAATACGGATTTGAACCTTACCTTGGCTATGGCGCTTGTGTCGGTCATTTCATCTCATATTTTTGGATTTATCGCGGTCGGTTTTTTTTCTCATCTCGGAAAGTTTATTCAAATAAAAAATATTTTTAAAAGCATCAAAAAAGGACCGATTGCGTTATTTGTGGCTTTGATTGAATTTGGGGTTGGTCTCATTGAAATTATTTCAGAAATTGCCAAAGTTATTTCGCTTTCTCTTCGATTATTTGGTAATATCTTTGCGGGAGAAGTGCTTATATCGGTTATTTCCGCGTTGGTTGGAGTGTTTATTCCGACTCCCTTTATGGTATTGGAATTATTGGTTGGTCTGATTCAAGCCGGCGTATTTGCGATATTGACAATTGTATATTTGACTATTGCGACGAGCCAGCCGCATCGTGTGGAAGAACATTAAAAAATAATATGTCAATGAGATCCTTTGTATATACGAATTATTTCATTGACATAGTGTCAATTTAATTAACCGAATATTTCAAAACGAGGCTAAATACCCCATCCCCTCGGTAGTGATAATATTCATATCATACTCGTATACTATGGATACGGAATCAATCAAACTACTCGCTGCCGCTTTTGCAATCGGTATCGGCGGACTAGGTCCTGCTCTTGCTATCGGAAAATTGGTAGCTAAAGCAATGGAGTCAATCGGACGCAATCCGGAAGCTGCTGATAAATTATTTGTCCCCATGCTTCTTGGCGCTGCTTTTGCTGAAGCTATCGCGATCTATTCGTTAATAGTGGCATTGCTTATTAAATTATTGTAAATGTAGGTATGTCAAATACCGATCTTAATTTAGGTGAAGCTACCCAAGATACAAGTCTTGCCGCGTCGCTTGGTTTGAACACCCAATTATTTTTATTTCAATTACTCAATTTCGTCCTTGTTGCGATTATTATTTGGTTTCTTATTTTAAAGCCTCTCACAAAAAAACTTGAAGAACGTAAAAAAATAATTGATGAAAGTATAGACAATGCCAAAAAAGTAGAAACAAATCTTGCGATGAGCCAACAAAAATTTGATGAGACCATCGCGCGCGCAAAACATGAGGCAAATCAGATTGCCCAAAAAGCTCATGACGAAGCAGAACAAATTGGACTTGAAATCAAAGATCGTACAAAAAATGAAGTCGCGCATCTTATTGATAGTGCAAAAAAAGCTATTGCGCTTGAAAAAGAAGAAATGAGGCTTGAACTTCGTAAAGAAACAGTGGATTTGGTTGTACTTTTGACAGAAAAGATTCTTGGTGAGAAGCTCGATGCAAAAAAAAATGATCATTTTATAAAAGAAATGCTCAAAAATATCAAGAATTAGAACTATGAAGAAATTGAATGTATCACAATATGGAAAAATTTTGTTTGAACTTACCAAAGATTTGCGTGGTGAAGCTTTGAATATCGCAGTATATGAATTTGTGTGTTTGGTCAAAAAAAATCAAGCGTGGAAAAAAATGTCTGGAATTGTTGAAGCATTTCACCTATATACTCGAAAAGAAGAAGGACGCATAGATCTCACGCTTATTTCAGCAAAAAAAACATCCCCTGAGATACGCGCACAAATTGCAAAACATTTTACCGGTACGGTCGAGTTTAAACTTGTAGAGGATGTATCTCTTATTGGCGGTATTAAAGTACAATCAGATAATACTATTTTTGATGCGAGCATACAGACTCAACTTCAAAAAATGAAAAAAACACTCGTGTAGTTATGCGTATCAAAATACTATTCGTTTAATATATGTTTAATTTTTGTGTACCATATGTCTTACGTTGATCAAGTTGTGGAACTTTTGAAAAAAAATATCGCGTCATTTGAAAAAACTGTCGAAATCGAGGAAGTAGGTACGGTCATTGAACTAAAAGATGGTATTGCTCGTATGACCGGACTTGAAAAATGTCAAGCGCAAGAAATGCTCGAGTTTCCCGGCAATACCTTTGGTATTGCACTCAATTTGGAAGAAGAATCTGTTGGTGCTGTTATTTTGGGGAGCTACAAACATATCAAAGAAGGGGATATGGTCAAACGTACAGGTCGTATTATGTCTGTGCCGGTTGGAGAAGCGATGATTGGCCGCGTGGTAAATGCGCTTGGACAAGAAATTGATGGAAAAGGGGAGATTAAGACAAAGGAATTTTATCCGGTCGAGCGTGTAGCTCCAGGTGTTATCACCCGTGAACCGGTGAATAGATCGATGCAAACCGGTATCAAAGCCATTGATGCACTCATTCCGATTGGACGAGGACAGCGTGAGCTTATTATCGGAGATCGCCAGACAGGTAAGACGGCGATTGCTATTGATACAATTATCAATCAAAAGGGCCAAAATATGATTTGTGTGTATGTTGCGATTGGACAAAAAGAATCAAAAGTTGCGCGTCTTGCCCTTAAACTTCGTGAAGCCGGAGCCATGGATTATACGATTATTGTCTCAGCAGGAGCTTCCGAACCAGCTCCGATGTCGTATGTAGCACCATATACGGGAGTTACTATGGCAGAATATTTTGCAGATCAGGGAAAAGATGTCTTAGTTATTTATGATGATTTGACTCGTCAAGCATGGGCATATCGCGAAATGTCGCTACTTTTGCGCCGTCCGCCGGGACGCGAGGCATATCCGGGCGATGTGTTTTATCTTCATTCTCGTTTGCTTGAACGCGCATGTAATTTGAACAAAGAACATGGCGGCGGGTCAATTACTGCGTTGCCAATTATTGAAACTCAAGCAGGGGATATCTCAGCATATATCCCCACAAATGTGATTTCTATTACCGATGGACAGATTTTTCTTGAAACGGATTTATTTTATCGTGGTATTCGACCTGCCTTGAATGTCGGACTTTCGGTGTCTCGCGTGGGTGGTTCAGCCCAAATCAAACCCATGAAAAAAGTTGCAGGAAGTATGAAACTTGCCCTCGCACAGTTTCGTGAACTTGAAGCATTTTCTCAATTTAGCAGTGATCTAGATCCTGAGACCAAAAAACAAATTGATAGGGGACGTCGACTAACTGAGCTCTTGAAACAACCACAATATGCGCCATATCCGGTTGAAAATCAAGTGATTGCAATTTACGCCGCAGGTAAAGGATATTTTGATGATGTTGAAATCGAACATGTACGTGAAACTGAACATGCGATGCTTGAATTCATGAAAAAAACTCATCATACAGTTATGGGTCGTATTATAACAGGTGAATGGAGTGATGAAATCGAAGAATTATTGAAAGCGGGTATTGAGGAATTTAAGAAGATGTGATTGTATCAGATGTAGAGATTGAAGATTAAAAGGTTGTAGAATATATATATTAAGCATATATTGTGACAGATATTAAACAGATAGTATGACAGAAACGAAAGGTACAGAAAATGAAGGCAAATTGTATGAAATTAGAATGAATTTAGTTGAATTTGTAGAAAAACCTTTTTTTCAAGATAATTTTGGATCTTTAGCTAATCCACAAGAGATAGCTGAAAAAATGGTATATTACCGTGATCATATTGATGAACTTCCTAGCGTTGTTTCAAAAAAAATGATGATAGAGGATGCACAATTAAAACTTTTTGTAATTACAGTTAATTTTTTACTAAAATTTTTTAGTGAAGGATGGGCCAGAAAATATTTGAATGATTTGTTTAGATGTGTACTAGATGATTCTCAAGAAACAGTGATAGACAGGTCATTAGCTGACATATTAACGCAACATCAGATAAATATATTTGTGTTAAGATTTCTTACTCAAGAACAGCAGAAAGATTTAGAAATTCAACTTAATGATATACATGACGAAAACACAATAGTAGATATGATTACAATTCAAGCATTTGCAAATTTGAATGAACGATTTCGTCATATAGATAATGAAAATATAATGAACAATTATGTGAGAAATTTTGTGTTATTAACAGAAATAGTACAGGCATATCCGCTGGAAAGGTCTGTGCATCACACTATTCCAGCACCTAGAATATTTGAAATGACGAATTTTGAATTGAAGATGTTTAACATATCACCAGATGCGCATCGTCATGCATGCGATATACTAAAAGAAATTACTCAAAATAAACAATACAGAGCAGTAAAAATTTAAGAAGCATGTATAAAATATTCGGATGCTATTCGTCTAATATCTGTAATAATATTCATTGAGAATATTTGTGATGATTTATATATGGCAGTAAATACCAAAGCAATCAAAACACGCATCAAGTCTGTCAAAAATACCAAAAAAATGACGAACGCAATGGAAATGGTATCTGCGGCAAAAATGCGTAAAGCTGTTTTCGCTGCACTCTCGACTCGAGATTATGCAGTTTTGTCGCGTGAATTATTGCATAATTTGTCTGGGTCAGGTCGAAAAAAAGTCCCCTTGCTTGAAATGCGCCATGTCAATAAGATACTTGTTGTACTCATCACCTCGAATCGAGGCTTGTGTGGCAGTTTCAATGCAAATGTTTTGAAAAAAGCTGCACTTCTCTTACAAAATACACAAGATGTTGGAGTTCATCATATACCAAATGGTACACAGATTGATCCGGGTGAGAATATCGAAATTGATATTTTGGGCATTGGCAAAAAGAGTGCATTGTTTGCAAAACGCTATGGATACCATTTGACCAATGTGTTTGATATGTTAAGCGATACACCTTCTTTTGAAAAAATATTGTCTGTCTCACGTCTCATTCTCGATGCATTTAACGCAAAAAAATATGATAAGGTAGTCATCGTGTACACCCACTATAGATCTCCACTTGTTCAAGAAGTGAAACTGCGTCAATTATTGCCAGTTTCAGAAGTCGATTTGGAAAAAATGATAACGAACGGATCAGTTAGAGAAATTTCAACAATACAAAATTTAAAAGACTATATTTTTGAACCGAATATTGAAATGATTTTGACTGATGTATTACCTCGACTTGTAGAAATTCAACTTTATGAAGCAATATTGGAGTCCGGAGCGAGTGAACATAGTGCGCGAATGCTTGCAATGAAAAATGCAAGTACTGCGGCTGGAGAAATGATTGATGCACTTACGCTTGAATTTAATAAAGCGCGCCAAGCAAGCATTACACAAGAAATAGCCGAGATTGCAGGTGGAGCTGCGGCGCTTGAGTAATCATTAAAACATTAAAACATAAAATCATTAAAACAATTTTTTTACTATTTGTTTTAATGTTTTAATGTTTTAATCCCTTAGGGTAAATTCCCCGCCCCTTGGGGCGTTCGTATCATGTGTCATTCGTATGGTATACTAATGATATATGAGTACATATATCCATAAAAGTCACAATGTAACTGTTCTACTATATCACATTGTCTTTCCTACTAAATATCGTCGAGTTGTCATTGATGAAGATGTTGATCAAATAATACACACAACCTGTCTTGAAATCGAAAAACGTTATGAAATACATTTTTTAGAAATAGGAACAGAAAAAGATCATATTCATTTTTTGGTGCAAAGTGTTCCTATGTACTCAATAACTAAAATAGTTACCATAATAAAGAGTATTACTGCTCGAGAAGTATTTAGATCTTGTCCATATGTAAAAAAACAATTGTGGGGTGGAGAATTTTGGACAGATGGATATTTTGCAAGCAGTGTAGGTAAACATGGAAATGAAGATACAATAGGACAGTATGTAAAGAACCAAGGTGTAGATTATAAAAAATTATATACTAACTCACCTTACGCGATTTTTAAAAATATGGTAATTACCCACTTTGTTTTACTCGTGACCGCAACTCTATCCCCGCCTTTCTCTTACCGAAGAGAAAGGAGACACACGTGTGTTGCCCCTCTCTTCGGTAAGAGAGCGGCGAGGGGAGAGTTGCGGTCACAGGACACAAGTTGGTGAG
>JACPGR010000089.1 GCA_016182415.1 Candidatus Magasanikiibacteriota bacterium | reverse complement strand
TTTACTCGGGGCGATCAAGCATTGCTTGAAAAATTTAATGGTTTGTATAAAGCGACTAAGGCTTCTGCCGAAAAGGATGCCTTGCTTTTCGGTATTGTTAATGCTCTTTCCATTAATAAAAAGACCCTAGGTAAGGTTATTGACCGCCTAGGTGAAATTGATTTGATGGCTCCTGGCACCGCTCAAGAGCTGGGTACAGTATTAAAAACCCTTAGTTTCTTAGACACTGTTGAACGAGAACTTGGGCAATCACGTGAGGAAACACTAACAATTCTTGACTCACCTGTTGAATCTTTGAGTTCACTTAATGAATCCTTAAAACAGGTAGCAGTCCAAAAAATAAAAGAGGTTCTTCCTCACGAAGGGATTAATGCCGATGCCATTCAATCCCTTTGGGAGCGCTGGGGAAGCTTAGAACCAATTTTTGTGTACGCTGGCAAAATGGCTTCCAACAACCACGATGGAACGTTACGTCTCGTGGCAGAAATGGTTGCCAATATGGATGCTCCGGAATATGAAGGATGGAAACGCTGGCGATATAATCCCCAAGATCGTAAAGTACGAGAACAAATCGGTCACCTTACCGAAGCACAGCTTGAGGTGTGGAAAGGTGATCATTTTGCCGAATTAGGAGACATCATGATTGCCGCAACACCTTCGGATAAACCCAAACAGATATCAAGATTCATTGAGGGATCATTGCGTGAGGGACATATTTATAATTCACAGATACATGCTTCCGACCGCCACAAATTTATACAAGAGAGGCTGGGAGCGGCGTACACTGCAATTTCAGAACATCCAGATCAACGCGAGACCATTCTTAACGGCGCGGTAGAGTCGCTTCAAGTCGATATTGAAAAAATTGATGCCATTACTCGTTTCAGTAATTTACCAAAACTTGAACAAGCCTTAACTCTTTTTGCTGAAGGCAAGAATGTGCCGGTAAATGCAAAAACAAAAAACTCCATCGGTTTTCTTGCTCAATTTTTACCGAAGGAAAAATTTCAAGAAATTGAGAGGGTTTATAAAGAAGCTGAAAAAAGCGAGGTCTCGACTATAGACACGAGCCGCCTTATCGATTCAACTACAAGAGGGCTTTTAACGACCAAGATGGGAGAGATTAAAACAAAATACGAAGAGGTATTACAGGGTGACATCTTCGAGCAGTATGGATTAAATAAGGAACAGATTAAAAATGTTGGCCAATTCTATCAAAAGAGGCAAGAGCTGAAAGCATTGTTGGATTTATATCGTGTCAGCGCACTTGATGTTAAAAGAATTGCTACCAATAGAATTTCGGATCGCGTTGATAAAAAAGGTGAGACATTGACTAAAGTCATTGAGGGTCTAAAAACATATTTCAAAGATAACCCTACCTTTGTTCAAGATATTGAAAATATCCATGCTGTTATTTCCCAAAGAGAAGATTCGGGAGTGAAACGGCGGTTAGCAATGATTGTTACGGACAGTCCTCAAATGTTGTTCCAAGTTGGCAAGTATCCTGTTGGTAATGGATCGTGTCAAAATTACGAAGGGGAGGAAAAGTGGAATAAAACATTGGCTGGATATGTGGCAGATGCTCACACAAAAGTCGCATATATGGTTGATTTGAATAAGTTGTCGGATAGCTTGAGAAGCGAAATTGAATCAAAAGGATTTGAGGAAGTAAAAGAAACCATTCCTCCCCAAGAATTATTGGAAGCCAGTGTCGCGAGGTCAATTATAAAAATGGTTCAAACAGCAGAAGGCGCAGAACCGGTCTTGTTTCTTGAACCCACCTACAGCGTCTTTAATAAAGATGATTTATCAATGAATAAATACTTCAATATCTCTCTTGAGCTACTAGTCTCTGAACCCATGGGTATTCGATTGACCCGCGGGGGCGGCAGTGAAACAGTTAGAGTGCCAAAAAGTCGCAACCCAAGTGGTCAATACGAAGATTGTGCCGCTGGCAATGCAGGACATGCAGGCATGGGAATTCAAACAGGTAGCTACACTATGTCCGCGAGGTTTATTGACAAATTTACTCCAGTTACAGATGCTGATAGGCAACTGGCTAAAAGAATATCTGGGGAATAAAAGATAAGCAAAAAACACGCCATGATCAAAGCGTGTTTTTTGATTGCACCATCATTTACAGAACATGATTAGTGAAGTATATACTATCTTGCTTTAATAATTCCTAAATAATTCCAAATTTTAAAGAGTTTAATAACTACTCACCACCCTATGTCTGGTGAACGCAACTCCTGCCTGCCGGCAGGCAGGAGTTGCGTTCACGAGTAAAGCAGGGTGAATAGTTACTAAAGTTTGATATTATTTAGGAATTATTAAAGCAAGATAGTATAAAAATTATAATTTCCAATATATAATCTGTTAAAATCCGTTTAATCCGTTTAATCTGCTGTTTGAATTCGCACGTGAATTCGTAAACGGAACAACAGATTAAACGGATTTTAGCAGATTAAATCAGATTATTATTTGATTTATTAGAAATTTTATTAGGTGAATTAGAAATTAGGTGAATTAGAAATTTTTACTGTGGCATAAAAAATCAAAATCTGCTATACTACTTCCAATCTTAGAATCAATAAATCTATGCAAAAAATCACTAAAGGCGTAATCGTTGCCGCGGGACTTGGGACGCGGTTTTTGCCGATTACCAAATCTATCCCAAAAGAAATGTTGCCGGTTTTAGATAAGCCGGTGTTGCAGTATATTGTCGAAGAAATGGTCGAGAGTGGAATACGGGAAATTACGATTGTGATTAGTAGAGAAAAAAATGCGATCAAAGAATATTTTTCTCGGGATCTTACATTTGAAAAAAAATTGAAAAAGCTCGGGAAATATGAACGTCTTTCATCATTGGTTGAGTTACTCAAAAAAGTGAAATTCAATTATGTATATCAAGACGAACCGCTTGGAAATGGGCATGCACTTTTATGTGCCAAGAAAAAAGTAGGAACAGCCCCTTTTGTTTTTTCTGATGCCGATAGTATTATTTCTTCAAAAATTCCTGCAACACAGCAAATTATTGAGGTGTTTCACAAGTACAACGCACCAGTCATCGGAGTTCAAAAAATACGAAATAAAGAACTTATGACGAAGTATGGAAATGTCTATGGTGAAAAAAC
>JACPGR010000090.1 GCA_016182415.1 Candidatus Magasanikiibacteriota bacterium | reverse complement strand
TTTTTTCTCTCAACATAGCCATTTCCCTTGCCATTTTGGGTGTCTTAAAAAGTTGTTTAAAATAAAGCAATAAATAGCTAATTTTGTATAAAATAGTCAAGAAAAAATAGTGTTTTAGGTGTCCCCGTGGCGAAGTCAGGAAAAAATTTGTATTAAAAAAGAGGCACTATCTTGGCGGCGACCTACTCTTGCCTTGCGACTACCATCGGCGCTCATTGGCTTAACTTCCGTGTTCGGGATGGGAACGGGTGTACCCCAATTGCAAAGACCACCAAGATACTACCTCTTTTTTAGATTGTAAAAAGTTTTCAATTGTAAGCGATCATTCACTATTCTATAACCTATTGGCTATGAACTATAATCACAACTCTATGTTTCTGTAGTGCTTCGACAAATTAGTACACCTTGGCATACACCTAGTGCCTATCAACGTCTTAGTCTCAGACGAGTCTATAACGAATATTAATCTTGGGAACGGCTTCGCGCTTAGATGCTTTCAGCGCTTATCCGCTCCGAACTTAGCTACCCAGCGATGCGTGGAGCACAACTGGCACACCAGAGGTTCGTCCATCTCGGTCCTCTCGTACTAGAGATGAGTTCCCTCAATATTCGAGCGCCCACAGCAGATAGGAGACCGACAACTATGTTACTTCATAATGAGCTTATGTATCATTATAAGGTATAGCATTTCTGCCACACTCTCTATGTCGCCATAGAGTTCGGACTATAACTTTCCCGACCGAGTCGGGATCTCACGTTTAGTCTCTGAGGATTCTACTATTCTAATCAAATCTGCATATTTTGTTTTTCTTCTGTATCCGTTTGCATTCATAGCATATGCCAATGAAATAATCTTTTTTGCACCCAATACAGTCAGATGCACATTAGTATACATCATAGTTACTATAGAAGCAAACAAACAAAAATCTTGTGCTTTTGTCGTCCGTAGTGGATACGTATTGAAAAAAGGTATTACCTTTTCCAATAAATCATTTCGATTACGAACAACTAACACATATGTTTGATCAGTTTCTCTTCCACGATGATTCACTTTTATATTTCCACAGTGTAAGACTTCTTTAATTTGTTCTAACACAGTCAAAGAAGCTTTGTGTTGTGAAATATGAAATTCAGGGATGAACTTAAGGTGTGTTTTCATATGCAGATCTTGATATATTGCAATATGAAAACTACCTTCGCCATCAACAAAACCTGAAATATACCATGGATGAGGTACTTGTAGTCTTTCCTGCTGGTTGTCTGCACTCAACACATTATTACATGTCATACAAATTCAAGTATAACATCGTAGTGTGAGATACTCAAGCCCTCTAAGTGTCTCCGTAGGGCTTTTCAGAGTTTCCAGCATTTGGTGAGATTTATAGACAGCACAGTCTTTTATCCCGATATGATCGGAATAAAATTTTATATAATAGACGAAAAGATAAGTATTACTATACTATGTGCAAAACGTCGCAGTATTTTTTTTACTGTCTCACGACGTTCTGAACCCAGCTCGCGTACCGCTTTAATTGGCGAACAGCCAAACCCTTGGAACCTTCTCCAGCTCCAGGATGCGATGAGCCGACATCGAGGTGCCAAACCGCTCCGTCGCTATGGACGCTTGGGAGCGATCAGCCTGTTATCCCCAGAGTAACTTTTATCCGTTGAGCTTCCACCATCCTATGTTGAATGGTCGGATCACTAACTTCCACTTTCGTGACTGCTCGGGTGGTAGCCCTTGCAGTAAAGCAGGCTTCTGCGTTTGCGCGTCTAGTCCGATTTCCATCCGGACCAAGCCTACCTTTGTAAACGCCTCCGTTATGATTTGGGAGGCAACCGCCCCAGTTAAACTACCCACCAGACACTGTCTCATACACCGGATTCACGGTCTACGATTAGACACATCACATCACAAGGGTGGTATCTCACTGGCTCCCGACTAAGTCGGGATCCCACCTATGCTGAACAAGTAAAATAATATGTCAATGTCAAGTTATAGTAAAGCTTCATGGGGTCTTTTCGTCTAGCTGCGGGTACGTCGCATCTTCACGACACGTGCATTTTCGCCGAGTACATGGTCAAGACAGTCTCCACACCATTATGCCATTCGTGCGGGTCGGAACTCCTGTTTGTTATCTTTGGCTTTCGCCAAAGCTCAGACTATACCTTCATCTTACCGACAATCCGTAGGAGATGTTTTTGCGTATATTTTCGTGCTCCAAAATTATTCATCTTGCACGCAATATTGATAATGCTACAGACACCTTCGTATGAAAGATGTTTTTGCTGATGCATTAATCTACAAACCTGTACAAAACACATGAAGTCATGTGCCTTGGAAGTCTGTAATGGTATTCATTTTTTCTCTTTTGGAAAAAGAAACCAAAAAGCTTCCTTCTCCATCTACAAAACCAGTAATATACGAGTCAATCTCCATAGATTATTTATTTTTGTGGTAAGAGCCGACGTGTTTCCCGACTAAGTCGGGACTCCTCTTTCGAGTCAGTCGTTACGGGGTTACTCCTTCGCTAAAGCTATGGCGTACAAGCATTCCTCATTTTCTAGAGGAGCCTGTCAGCCAAAGCTCACTAAAAAGTGAACGAAGGTTGAACTTCCCACGGTATTACCCGTTTTGGCATGGTAACCAAGGTGTGGGCTTCACCGTTATGAGTCGGTTTACATGTATCAATTTACATCGATACTCGGGCGAGATTTAATTTTCCGACCAGAAAATTTCACCCGACAAGGAATTTCGCTACCTTAGGACGGTTTATCTTGTTAAACTCCGACTACGTCGGAGACTCCCGATTGGATACGGGACTCATAGTCGCCTATGAGATCGGACTATATCATATCGCTACCTGTCATCTCAGTGTTAGATGACAGACGATTTTGGCGTATAGTCTCTGAGGATTTTCCAAGAACGTGTCGTGCTTCATATTTCCTCTTTCTGCCACGACCTTCGTTCAGCTGTTCTCTCAACTGGACAATTTCTACAAGAATATTTTGATTAAATTCTCCAGAATTAAGAATACATATAATTTGCGTAAACAATGAGAAGTTTCTTTTTTTAGCTGAGGATCTAAAACCAAATCGCTTAAAAAAAGGAATTACGCGAGTTGTAAGCATGTGAAGATTTCTTACTTCAAAATATACAACCCCGTCCTTTCTTGTACGTAAGGTTCCACAACCAAATGTGTGTTTCAAAAACGCTAATATCACTCTATCTCGTTGTGAGACATTAAAACTTGGAACAACTTGCCACCCAAGTTTGTGATCATCACGCTTTCTGAGTGACACATTGAAACTTCCTTCACCATCTGCAAATCCGGCTATATAATAACCGACTTCTGGCTTAACAAGGTTAAGCCAATTATGTGTTTGCTTCATATGCATATGGAATCTTTCCTGCGGATTGTTTGCAACGTAGGATTGTTACTTCCCAATTAAATCGGGAGAGTACCTAACGTATACTCAAAGTTTTCCGCATATAGCCAAATTTATTTTTGTTTACCAAATAAATAACTACGACCGTCAATGTTCATAGTTACCGCCGGCGTTCATCAGCGCTTCAGTTCAAAGCTTCTCCCGACTAAGTCGGGATAACCTCTCCCTTTAACGTTCTGACACTGGCCAGGCATCGCCCCCTATACATCCTCTTACGAGTTCGCAGGGAGCTGTGTTTTTGGTAAACAGTTGCATGGAGTCTTTTGTTGATCCCGACTAAGTCGGGAAGGCCTTATCCCGAAGTTACGGCCGCTGTTTTGCCGAGTTCCTTAACCATGTTTCTCTCGTGCGCCTTGGTCTGCTCGACCTACCTACCTGAGTCGGTTTGCGGTACGGTTTGATATTGCCGAGCGTGAGTATACTTTTCTTGGAACTTCTCTAACATGAGTTGACCGCCCCCGAAGGATTGGCCTTCATCTTGCGATACGTACATTACCTAGATACGCTCACACCGTTGAAATCCACATATACTAACAAACAATACCAAGTGCGGGAATATTAACCCGCTCTTCCATCGGTTACCCCCGATTCAATCGGGGCTGGCCTTAGGATCGACTAACCCAGAGACGATTCTCGTTGCCCTGGAAACCTTAGGTTTTCGGCGTCCTGAACTTTCATCAGGATTTGTGCTACTTGTGCCTGCATTCTCTCTTCCCAACGCTCCACCGGCTCTCGCGAGTCCGACTTCGACGCAGTTAGGAATGCTCCTCTACCGCCAGTGCAAAGCACTGGAAACTCCAAATATCAAGATACAAAATACAAATTAATTTCCAATTAACAATAATTAGAACATTTGTTTCTTGTAACTTGTTTCTTGAAATTTCCAGTGCTTGGCACTGGCTCGCGGTTTCGGTATGATACTTGAGCCCCGATACATTTTCGGCGCGAAGACTCTTGACCAGTGAGCTATTACGCTATCTTTAAAGGATGGCTGCTTCTAAGCCAACCTCCTGGTTGTTTGAGAATCGACACCACCTTTTACACTTAGTATCAATTTAGGGACCTTAACCGGCGATCTGGGCTGTTTCCCTTTTGACTATGAAGCTTAGCCCCCACAGTCTGACTTGCATGCTATAAATTACTGGCATTCGGAGTTTGATTGGAGGTGGTACAGTAAACTGCCCAACTTCCATCCAGTGCTCTACCACCAGTAGGAACACATACAGCTAGCCCTAAAGCTATTTCGAGGAGAACCAGCTATTACTGAGTTCGATTGGAATTTCTCCGCTATCCACAGCTCATCACCGTGTGTTGCACAGCACGTGTGTTCGGTCCTCCTCCCGACTTTCGTCGGGATTCAACCTGGCCATGGATTGCTCACCCAGTTTCGGGTCTATATTATGCGACTTAAACGCCCGTTAAGACTCGCTTTCGCTACGCCTCCGGACCAGAAGTCCTTAAGCTTGCCACATAACATAACTCGCAGGCTCATTCTTCAATAGGAATACTATCACCGCTTGCTACGCAGCGGAATTTCCAATTTTCAAGATACAAGATACAAAAATGTAAAAACCAAGTTTTATATACAATAAATACATGCATATTTTCTTGAAATTATTTCACTTTTGTTTCTTGTTTCTTGTTTCTTGAAATTTCCGATGCGTAGCATCGGCTCTAGCTCATTGTAAGCGCGTGGTTTCAGGGACTATTTCACCGCCCTCACCGGGCTGCTTTTCACCTTTCCCTCACGGTACTGGTTCACTATCGATCACTGTCAGTATTTAGCCTTACCGCATAGTCGCGGCAACTTCAGACGGAATTTCACGTGTTCCGCCCTACTCAGGAATATAACCTCATTGGTGTATATATATTTCATCTACTGGACTATCACCGTCTATGGTACTCCGTTCCAGGAGTTTTCGATTATATATATACAGCTATGCTCGGCATCACAGGTAGCCGACGTTAGATCCTACAACCCCTCATATTGCAAGGGCCTGTCCTTTAAGTACACAGTCCAAAAAGTCAAAAGACCAATTTTTCTGTGTCCAACACAATATGGGTTTGGGCTCTTCCCCGTTCGTTCGCCACTACTAAGGGAATCATACGAAACTATTAACATTTAACAATTTGACAATTGACAGTTGATATAAATACCACTAGTCAAAAGTCAAATGTCAAATGTCTATCATGTTTTCACATAATAAAAATTTCGCTTGTTGTTATTTTCTTTTCCTCTGGTTACTGAGATGTTTCACTTCACCAGGTCTTCTCTATGTAGCTATGTATTCACTACGTAGTCCCCCGATTAAATCGGGAGGGGTTCCCCCATTCGGAAATCCCCGGATCAAAGCTTGCTTGAGAGCTCCCCGAGGCTTATCGCACTCTGCAACGTCCTTCATCGTCCGACAGTGTCTAGGCATCCACCATGCGCTCTTTTAAAATGCACTACAGAAACATACAATTGTGTTTCTCGTGTTTGATTCGACTTACATTGTACCAAACCACGTAGGTTCAGTACTATTGAAAACTTTATAACTTGGTAAATTGTAATGGACTGTCGATCAATCGCGATCATTCATTTCATTTCACAGATTATTCAGATTTCTATCTGTTCAATCTGCGAAATAAAATTGATTCACGTAAAGCTCACTATCGTTCGCCACGTGATTCTCAAACGGGATGTTTGAGAAAAAAAAGAACCGCATGAAGGCGGCTCAAAAAAAATTCTTTTTTGAATCCATCCGCCCGGATACTATGAGTAACGTAGAAAACTGAAATGTTACCCAGAGGTCCAAACGTATGAAGCGTGTATTTTGGACATGGTCTCTAAAAGAGATTTGTATTCACGCCCGCACATAATACCGTACTATACAATATATGTCAAGCTAAGCAGGTGTGGATAATGTGGGTGTATTTTAATCAATTAGCCATTGCCTGTCAAAGGGCTATGCAGCCCTCTTAAAACGTCACTGTATGAATCTCGGTGCCGCGAGAGAGACTCGAACTCTCACAGGTTGCCCCGCTTGCTCCTAAGGCAAGTGCGTCTACCATTTCGCCATCGCGGCATGCTCATGACGGGGATAATTAAACCATAAAAATGGAGGGATGTCAATGTAAAAAACTATGCCACCCATAACCCACCTGCGCTATCTTCAATAATTAGTGAATCCATGTGTGTATGTGCTAATTTAATCTGGGTGTAACCAAGACTTTCATAATATTCTGGAGACTTTTTTGGTGGGTCACCGAAAAATTCTTTCATTTGTTTTTTTTTGGCCGTAATTTCTTTTTGGCTTGGTGTTCCTGGTGGCATCATTGTTTCCATAGACAAAAAATTTAGAATAGAAATTTAAAAGAGGATAAATAAACTCGTCGTAACTACTCACCCTCCGTGTCAAGATTTTTGGCTCATTTGAGCAAATTATATTGTTTTATACGAAGCTACCTGATAATTCTGGCTTATGTTAGTCAAATAATTTGAGGGGCTGAGTAGTTTTACTCTTGTTTTTAAAAATAATTTCTGTATAATAAATACTATAATTCAATCATAAACATACGCATATGGAAAACAGATTAGCACAAACAAATTGGAATAAATTTTCTGAGACGCATACAGGACCACAGAAGGTAGGTAAAGGACACCCTAGAAATAAATCCGCAGAAGTAAGAAGAAAGCTTGGTATTTCACTAGACATACATCCAAGAGAACAAGATCGAAGAGATGACCAATATGCACAACTCATCAATAGCCTAAAAAGAGATGGAATAACAGCAAAGAAATGTAATGAAATACTTGACAAAATATGGTCGGGACCAGAATCAAATCTCCTTAGTGGAGGAGCATTAGGGATAGACCAAATAACAAGAATTTTAACTGAGTTAGAACAAAATAACACTATCACATTTAAAGAAAAAAATATACTTCTTAACTGGGCACGGGAAGAAAAGGAACGACAAGTAAAAAATACCCAAGCTAAAAATATATATACATACACTACTGCCCATCATACAAACGTAAGAGACACCACTGAATCAACCGAAGAACGACTACCTAAAATCACAGTACTGACTAAAGAAGATTATCAATCACAACTCATACAAATAATACAAAATCCGGAAATAAGAAATACATGGCTCAAACAAATTAAATCCGTTCTTAAATATTCTTCCGGTCTAAAAAACGAAGCAAATGATATTCTTAGTGATTTTTCAGAAGACATGATAAAAAGCAGGGAACAAATCTATAAAGCAAATCCTGCAAATTTAGATCATTATCTTAGACGCGCTCTTACATACTTTATTTTAAGATATATTGAAAAATCACGAAAGCAACCATCTCGGCCAAATGCTAATGACAAATCTATACTAGACTCCCAAACAACACAAGACTCAAAACATGATAGAAGTAGTGAAGATGAGATTCTCGGCGCTAAATTATTGGATTATATTTTAGGCAAGGAAGGAAATGCGGACGGTAATAATTTTGGTCATACACTAGGCAGAGGTGCTAACCCCCAAAATCTCGAGCGTTATAAAATAATTATTCAAGGTAGAATACAAAATTTTACCAGTCTAAATATCGCCAGAGAATTACTTGTTACAGATACAGAATTGGCAAAATTATACCCCAATGCAATAAAACAGTTATCACAAAAACCTAACTTGAGTATTCAAGAATATCTGAAAATAAAAAAAACGAGCACCCCCGCTCCAGAGATAGATCCAAAAACAGTTTCAGAAATAATTAAATTAAATAATTTGATTGATCAACTGTATAAACGAGGAATGGACTTAGCAAAAAGAGAATTAAGGATTAAATAAAATTTTTTATCTAAATCTTGAATAATTTTTACTTTTTGTTCTCTATCCATATCTTAACTATGATGAAGTAAAATGCATTATAGTGCAAAAAAGTTATCGTGTCAATACAACAAAAAAAACGCGCCGACCTCTCGACGCGTTTTTTAATCTTAATCTCATTCTCAATTCTGCACTCTAAATTCTACATTCCAAAACATTAGTCCCTCTTCTGAAACGGCTTTCTAAACCCTCCCCCACCATGTCCGCCACCCGAACGACCGCCACCACCAAAGCTAGTTCGCTCACGAGGTGGCTGTTCGACATAGCCTTCCGGTTTTACTTTGAGAGCTTTCATCGACAGATTGACTCGGCCAAGATTATCAATTTCTTTTACCACTACTTTTACTTTATCATTCATTTTAAGAACATCAGAAGGTTTGTTCACGCGCTCCCAGCCAATCTCAGACACATGGACAAGACCATCTTTGCCGGGCAAAATTTGGACAAATGCACCAAAATCTTCGAGACGCACAACAGTTCCCTCATATTCTTCTCCTGCAGTCACTTCATGAGTCAATTCTTCGATGATTGCAATAGCGCGTTTCATACCCTCCGCGTCATTTGAAGTGACCATGACACGGCCATCTTGTTCAATATCGATTTGTACACTAGTTTCTTCAATAATCTTATTGATCACCTTACCGCCCGGACCTATCACATCACGAATCTTTTCTGGATCAATATGAATAGTTTCAATACGAGGCGCGTATGGAGAAAGTTCAGTGCGTGGCTCAGCAATAAGACCTGTCATGACTCCCAAAATTTGGAGCCGTGCGTCGCGGGATTGTTTTACGGTTTGTTCCACGAGATCCCATGGCAGACCTTGAGTCTTCGTATCCATTTGGATTGCAGTAATTCCGTCAACAGTTCCGGCAATTTTGAAGTCCATGCCGCCCGGACCATCTTCAATATCTTGAAGATCAGTCAATATCTTCCATTGTTTCAAATTCCCCTGTTCATCACATACTGACGCAAGACCCATTGCAATACCCGCAACTGGTTTGGAAATAGGTACACCCGCAGCCATAAGAGATAATGTTGATGCACAGGTAGAAGCCATAGAACTTGAACCATTTGAACCCATAATTTCAGAAACAACACGCATGGCATAAGGAAATGTTTCTTGTGTAGGAAGTACCGGCTCAAGCGCACGTTCGGCTAAAGCGCCGTGTCCAATGGCACGTCGTCCCGGACCGCGCAAAGGGCCTGCTTCACCATAGGTAAATGGCGCGTCATTGTAATGATGCATGTAGCGTTTGGTTCCTACTTCTTCCATACTATCGAGTGTCTGTACATCTCCGGGCGCGCCAAGAGTTACGATTGAAAGTACTTGGGTGTCTCCGCGCATAAACATCGCAGAACCATGCACACGAGGAAGTAAGTCAATTTCATTGTGGAGTTCTCGAATTTCAGTGAGTTTGCGACCATCAAGACGTTCATCTTTACCCAAAATTCGCTTGGTAACTTCCTCTGATACATATAATTTGATATTTTTGAGTCCTGCTCCATGGATTGATTCATCAAATCCTTCGGCAGTCAAAAATTCTGTTGCTTTTTGTTCAATTTCATACACCATTTTTTTGCGTTCGTCTTTGGATATTTTTGGAGAATTGAAAATATCTGAATCTACAAGACCTGCCACAAATTTTTGTGTTGATCGTCGAACTTTTTCTTCCATTGCGTCCGGTGTGTCTCCCAAATCATCCGCACACATCGGTACAGGTTCTTTTTCCATACCAATCTCAGATTGAATTTTTGTGATAAAATCAGTTACCGGCTCCAACTGTTCACAACCCCACTTCATTGCCAACAATGCCTGTGCTTCAGGCACTTGTTGCGCTCCTGCTTCGACCATCACTAATTTTTCTTTAGCACCCGCGACAATCATATCCAATTTTCCATTTTCTATAATTTGTGAGGTAGTAATATTTAAAATTGGATTATTTTCTGCATCACATCCAATATGTGCGGCACCAATAGGGCCATTCCATGGTACCGATGAAATAGACAATACACAACTTGCCGCAATAAGACCAATCACCGCAGCTTCATTTTCACCATCAACTGAAAGCGCGGTCAAAATAACTTGAATATCATTGCGGACTCGATCGTCGAATAAGGGACGAATCGCACGATCAATGAGACGCGCAGTCAAAATTGCGTCATCACTCGGACGGCCTTCACGTTTGATAAAACGAGAACCTTTGATTTTTCCCGCTGCGTAGAGTTTCTCTTCAAAATCTACCATAAGGGGAAAATAATCTATTCCCGATCGGATATTTTTTGACTTAACTACCGTCGCAAGGATAGTCGTATCCCCATAGCGAACCGTACATGAGGCATCTGCCTGAAGGGCAAGTCTGCCTGTTTCAATGAACAGGGTTCTTCCACCCCACTCCATTGACCAACTCTGTGGTTTCAACATATATATATATGCTTACGAGTTGATCTTGATACGATAGACCCTCTATGGATCTAGATGTCTCAAGACCAACTACCTAATTAATAAATATTTTGTCAGATATTAGACAAATATTATGGCGAATATTATGTACGAATATTTTAATATCAGAAATAATATTCGTTTAATATTTGTAATAGTATCTGTTTAATATTTTTTAATAAAATTATTTCCTTTTCTCTCTCGTCAACGGCAAAATCAAAAACTTATGTTTTTCCAATGACATATCAATAAAATCATCCGCGCTTTCAATAAGTTTGTTCGAGGTCGTCTCACCAAAGGCAACTACTTCCACTTGTTTACCCATACTTTTCAAGTATTCAATCAACGGCAAATAATCTCCATCTCCCGACACAATGACGATCGCGTCGAGACTCGATGCAAGACGGATCGCGTCAACTGCTAAGCCTACATCCCAATCCGCTTTTTTAAATCCACTCGCATACACTTGCAAATCTTTTTCCCGCGTCTCAATTCCCAAATTATATAATGCTTCAAAAAATGGCTGTTCTTCTTTTGACTCAGTACGCACTACATACGCAATTGCTCGAATCAACTTTCGTCCGGCAACTGACTCTTTGACAATATTTCCAAAATTGACTTTTTTAGTAAATAAATTTTTTCCTGAATAATACATATTTTGCACATCAATAAAAACCCCTACGCGTTGGTCGGGGTGTTTGAGCGGATTCTTTGTGCGTGTATTATTCATCCCCTTCGTCTTTATGATGAGTTACTTCAGTTTCTATTTCATCAATATCCTCTTCTTTTTCGATGAATTGTTTGGCTTGTTTGAGTTTCAATTTGATTATCAAATCTTCATATGAAGCGGCATTTTCTCGTTGCAAATATTTGAGGAGCTTACGCCGTTCTCCCACTTTTCGAAGCAAACCTCGACGTGAGGAATGATCTTTGTGGTGGATTTTGAGATGCCCCGCAAGCTCTTCAATTTCAGCAGTAAGAATCGCAATCTGGACTTCTGTAGAACCGGTATCTCCTATATGTGTTTGAAATTTCTTAATCAGCTTCTGTTTTTTTTGTTTGTCTAACATAGCATGCAAATGATTATCGGGCCAATACCGTGCATGTCCTATATGGTCCGTTTCTCGATGTAATCGGGATAATAAATAAGCGAGATGACTATATCAAAGGACAGAGAGCTTGTCAATAGTACATACTGAAATATAGCTTACATAAACACAAAAAATGGCGTTTTTGCCATTTTTTGTTATATATGTTTATCTTGATTTTCTTATATGATTTGTACGGTTTTGATATTAAGAAATACTCCAAACTTCGCTGATTTTTGTGTATAAGTTATTTCAAGCCATGTACCATTATTTGCTTGTATATAAGTCTTTTTGTTTTTGGGCACATAGACTTGAATCATACTTCCATTGGTAAAGCTAAGATGTGCATATGTGTCTGTATAGCCCGTTACTCTAATCTTAAGACCGCTGCTGTGGGTGATAATATCACCTACGCAACCGGTATAGAGTCCATCTCCGCCTACAGAATTACCACATGAAATTTCGACTGCAGGAGCGGATATTGGTTCAACATATAGATAATTCACCATAATATCATCTACTTCAATAGGCATATTTGGTACCTGAGAGACACCATCATTATTTCGGACAAATGTGTAGACAAGCACATATTTACCTCGATAAAAATCAGTAACATTCAATGTAACAGTACCTTTTGCAGACATGTTGAGCGATGCTGCAATAGTTTTTGCGCTTGCTTCATTAAATGCAAGTGAACTAGTAGTGTCCGTCATCCATCCAAATCCATAACTAAGCCCAATACTTGAGACTACACTCGGGGTAACTCGAAACATAAGTTTCTGGACACTTTGTGTTACCGTAAATGGTTGTGACAATCCAAAATATGCGTGTGCATCTGCATACGATTTTTCTTCTACGTCAACAGGATGAAATACCACACCAGATCCAGTTTTTATATAAGTGGATACAGAGCTAAGCACTGGTTGCGGCTGAGATACTTCTGTCCATTCCACTTTATATTGTGTGTTTGAAGTACAGGTCAAGATATAGTCACGAAGTCCGTAGCCTGCATCATGAATGCCATTTGATAGGAAATAGGGAGTTTTTCCAAATTTACCTACCATGACACCATGTATGTGTTGAACACATGAATCAACGTTTACCATATTACTGCCACTAGTTGGCTCTTGGTTTGAACCAGTAGCTTGAACAGTTGAAATAGCTCCTCCTACGATTACTGCTAGAGTCAAACTAGCAAATGCGATTTTTTTGATCATATAGTTTAGTAAATCCCGAAGCGCAGCGAGGGATCTGTCGAAGCTATAATCCACACACATTACTATAGTTTGTGTATAGAAACACTCTTCTTTCAAATCTCAATCACTACACTTCAAAACAAATTAAATAATTAAATGAAATGTGTTATTTCTTACAGCAATATAAAACGCATGAAACAAAAAAATGTGACAGAGCACAACAGAGCACATTTGTTTTTTGCTAAATTTATACTAAATTGTTTTAATAATTCCTTAGAAATTTTGTAATTACTCAGTTCTGGTGAAACACCCCCCTGCCCCCCCTCAAGGGGGGAATCATGCTAAGCAAGATCGTCGTAATCCCCCCTTGAGGGGGGCAGGGGGGTGTTAAACGCGGGTAGAATTAATAAGATACACTTTAAAAACTTAAGATTATTGTAACTACTCACCACCCTATGTCTGGTGAACGCAACTCCTGCCTGCCGGCAGGCATGGCACCCCTGCACCCCTCTCTTTCTGAAGAGAGGGGAAACACAGGTTCACCTGTCTCCCTTCTCTTCAGAAAGAGAAGGGCGGGGGATGAGTTGCGTTCACCGAACATGGAATGGTGAGTAGTTACAAAAGAAATAACAAAAAAACGAGCCTCATGGCTCGTTTTTGACATTAATTTTTTCTTCTTACTCCCCAAGTTGTTCCACAACTTCGGCTGTAAAATCAGTTACTTTCTTTTCAATTCCCTCTCCCACTTCATATCGCACGAAACGTCGCAGACTAATCTTTTCTCCAATCTCACCAGAGATTGCAGTAAGAAGCTGTTCAATCGTTTTATCCTCATCTTTGATAAAGGCCTGCTCAAGCAAACAATTTTCAGCATAATATTTCCCCATTTTTCCTTCAATAATTTTTTCGATCATTTCAGTTGGTTTGCCCTCAGCAGATAGTTGCGCTCGATATACTTCTTTTTCTCTGTTGATATCTTCCTCAGATACTTCATTTCGAGACAAATATTTTGGACTCATTGCAGCGATATGCATGGCGATATCATTGCCACGTACAAGAAATTTTTCATTTTTTGCGACGAAGTCTGTTTCAGAATTAAGTTCAAGCATCACCCCGACTTTAGCGCCATGTACGTAGGAAAAAATTTTACCTTCAGCAGCAATTTTGTCTGCGCGTTTTGCCGCTTTTGCAGCGCCACGTGTACGAAGCCAATCAATTGCTTTTTCAAAATCTCCAGCGGATTCTTCAAGTGCTTTTTTACAATCAAGCATCCCTGCCCCTGTTTGAGCTCGGAGCTTAGCTACATCTTGAGCAGTGATGGACATATCTTTTATATTAATCAAATATTAAACGAATATTATATCAAATATTATTATTTCGTCTAACAGATATTACAAATAATATCTGTTAATATTCGTTTAATATCTGTCAAAACTAATTATTATTTTGTCTCTTCTTTTTTACTACTAACTTTCTTAGATATTGCAAGGCCACCTGCGGTCTCAGGAATAATATTCGCTTTTTTGAATTCTTCTGCACCTTCTGTGATTGCATCACGGACAAGTCCGACAAGCATGTCAATAGATTTGACTGCGTCATCATTTCCCGGAATGACATATTCAACTTTTGTTGGATTTGCATTTGCGTCGCAGATTCCGATAACAGGAACTTCCGTACTGTTTGCTTCAGTAATCGTAATCTTTTCACGCTGTACAGAAGGGACAAACAATGCATCTGGCATTTTTTTGAGGGTAACCAAACCTGCAAGATAGGTATCCATTTTTTCAAGCTGTTTTGCAATTTTAAGCTGTTCTTTTTTGGTATATTTTGCGAGTTCACCGCTTGCCTGTTTGCTTTTGAGATCTATATATCTATTAATAAGTTTTTTGATTTCAGAAAAATTGGTAAGCATTCCGCCTATCCATCTGTCGGTAAGATAGGGCATACCACAGTCGATAGCCGCTTGCTTCACGATTTCGCGTGCTTGCGGTTTTGTCGACACAAACAAAATTTGCTTGCCTGAGGCAACTATCGCTTTAATCTGCGGCAAGATGATCTCAAGTTGAGATCGCGTCTTCTCAAGATCGATAATATGAACCTGATTTCGCTGTGTAAAGATGAATGGTTTCATCTTCGGATGCCAGCGAGACACCTTGTGTCCAAAGTGAACACCTGCTTGGAGCATGTCCAAAATTGAAGGAATCTGCATAATATGGTACTTTCCTTATTCCTCTTACCCAATGACCCATTATATACTCTAGTTTATCGAAATAGAGGGGGCAGGAAAATGTGTGGGTAATGAGAGATGTATAAATTAATTCACATTGAAGTGGCAATACTATATCAATGAATTTGAATTTTGTCAAGGGAGTGGTTATTTTAAGTTGTGCTTGTTCATATAGACATTGCCCATTGTGCCAAGAAAAAAATACGAAATAGTTGTGTGAGAGATGGGTTATTGATAATAAGCGCATATGTAGCATTTTTTTCAGTCGTCATGGCATATATTTCATCTTTATAAATAAAGATTTCTCCTCCAACAAAATCCAAAAAAGTATCTCCACTTGATACCAAACGTGTTTCCCTCAGTGCATTTTCATCTTCTTTTTTTAGTGCGCGTGCTTCGGGACTGTCTATGGCAAGTA
>JACPGR010000087.1 GCA_016182415.1 Candidatus Magasanikiibacteriota bacterium | reverse complement strand
TTTTTCTCTCAACATAGCCATTTCCCTTGCCATTTTGGGTGTCTTAAAAAGTTGTTTAAAATAAAGCAATAAATAGCTAATTTTGTATAAAATAGTCAAGAAAAAATAGTGTTTTAGGTGTCCCCGTGGCGAAGTCAGGAGCCAGCCTCGCTTCTAAACTGGTCGAATTCGACCAGTTTAAATTTTGGATTGTTAATTTTCTCCCAAAAACCGAGATATTCTATGGTACTTCGGCTTCTCATCCAGTTCTTTACTATATCTGCAGGCTCTTCCTTATTCTTGTATTTTGCAATATCAGTGAGCGAAATATAGTCATTTTCCTTTTGCTGGAATGTATATATTTGCAGTCCCTGTGTAGTAATTTTTTTCATAATTTTACAAATTCGTTAAGTACTCTGATAGAATAACCTCTCGCTTGCCAAAGTGATCAGAGGTAGTTTCGGCAAAATGACCCTCAAGAAGCCGGGTCGAGATGTGACTCTGCAAAACAGAGAGAATTTTTAGCGGATTAATACCTTTCTCAATTTCTTCATTGAGAGCCTGCAGGGTTACTCGTGTGGTTTGTTTTGGCAGACCGCCCTCCTCAAGCTGGGTCATAACCTTTTTGAGATAGAGGTCTTGGTCTTCGGTGAATTGACGGCGATCTTTCATGGTCGCTTTGAGTATCCGCAAGGTCTGCGTGGCACTATCTCGACCACCTCGCATTTTTACATCCGGCAACTCCCCAGTAGTGGCAAATATAAACGCCTTTTTATTCTGCTCGAGCAAGCCATAGAACCCCTTGTCTACTTTTTGCTGTTTAGTGTCTTTTGGTGCTTCTAGTGTTTTGGCCGCTGTGATGAAGTCCAACTCTTGAGACTCGGCTGAGGAAGCCATAAAGAATTTCTGAATTTTGCCACGGCGGAAATAAGTCACCAGCTGACCCGCCTCCGCTGAAGCTACGGCGGGTAAACCGACACGGGCATTATTAGTTTTGGCTTGCCCGCCGAAGTCTTGACGAAGGCGGGCGGTTCGGACTTTTTTGGGGAGATGTCTGATTTTTTCAAAGGTATCCGGCTCTTTATCTCTGATATTTTTAATAACATGAAGGTATTTAAGCTCGCTTTCCTCGTTCTCATCCTCACCCGTAAGAATTTCTTTGGAAGTTAAACGGCTGAACAGCTCATGAGAGCCGATTGGTTCGTTTTCAGTAAGCAAATGAGCGTCGCCGCCAAGCAAAGAAAGGAACGCGTTAATTTTTGCCTCGGCCGCTTCCCGAAGCTTAATTTGATCGTTGGCTTGTTTGGTCGGGAAAAAGTTAAAGGTGTAAACTTTATCGAATTTGGTATCAACACGGTTAATGCGACCGACTCTCTGCATCATACGAGTCGGATTCCACGGGAGATCGTAGTTTACGACCACATTAGAACGATGCAAGTTCACGCCTTCCGCCAAGATTTCCGTACAGATCAGAATGCGAAAATCGTCTTTTGGAAACCGCGCTTTGGCATCAAAGTTTTCGATAACCTGTTCCCGAACTAAGGCACTGGAACTGCCCGTAAAACAAAGCACTTCGTTCGGGAATTTAGCATCAATATTTTTGGCTAGGTATTCGGCTGTTTCTTTCGATTCGGTAAAGACAATAAGCTTGTTCTTCTTTAGGATTGGATTCATGGAGAGTTTGTCTATAAAAGATAGAAGTTTTGGGTCCCGGTTAACCCCAGCCCACATCTGGTGAATTTCTTTCAAGATATCCAAATCGCTTTGCAAGTCTTTTTTAAATTCGTCCTTAAAGTCCTTGCTTGGCAACCGGTCGGCTTTGCCCTCATTGATTAAAGCCTCAACCGCATCATCATTGTCATCGGCAAGAAGTTCAAAGATTTTATTGGTGTATTTTTTGCTTACATACACATTGCCATTATCCACTTCGGAAATAAATGACTCATAGGAATGAATAAAGCGGCCGAGAGAGCTACGGAATGCATGGAAACTCGACTCAAGCCGTTTGATGAGTAAAATCTTCATAAACTTACCCATGTTGCGCTGTGCCAACTCTTCCGGTTGGCTCACTTCACCTTTGTAATAAAGGATCGGTGTATAGCGAGCGTATTTGAATTTTTTGGCAATCAATTCAATCGTTTTGGTAAAGACAACATCTTCCTCGTCATTAAGCTCATAAAAAGACGCGTCTGGTTTTTCTATATCTGGAAATCGCAGTTTTTGTGAAGCTAAATCCTCGGCAAAGTATTTTGTAATCTCTGTACGGGTTCTGCGCACCATCAAATACTTGAGGACCTTTTCTCTGATTTCCTTAGCATTCTCTTTAACAAACTTTATGTAGTCAGCATA
>JACPGR010000085.1 GCA_016182415.1 Candidatus Magasanikiibacteriota bacterium | reverse complement strand
TAAGTTACCATTCTTTGCAACAATCAACTATTTTTTTCATCAGCATAGAAAATTTACTCATGTTTTTTTCTTCTGTTTTCATTTCTTTCGCGTCGAGTGGCTGCGATTCAATAAGTCCCATGTTGAGGGCAAAGAACAGCGACCACAGCTCGAAGCCATCTTCAAAGAATTTTTGAGCCTGTTCTTTTCCATGAGTCGATAATTCTTTTACACCAACCTCATAGAGCCGCATGCTTCCGGCAAGTAAATGCTTGCTAATACACCATTCTTCCCCTTGAGGATTTTTGATGATACGAGCAAGACATCGTGTGCGTATATCTCGTACTTTTTTCATGAGTTCAAGATACTCCTGATTGTTTGTCTTCATCGCAGTGAAATAGAAATGTTCCTCAAGACTTACGAGATTCATAAGTGCAATACTTAAGTCTTCATCACGCGAAAGATCTACGTCTCCTTTTTTTGATTGTTCAATACGCGCGATCCATTCATCTACAGTTTGTGGTTTTTTTGAATTCATATATTGTTTTTCTTATCTACCAAACTGAATAAATAATGAAATCAGACTGAGTAGGGTGAAGGTAATAATAATTCCTTGATACGGAATAAGTTTGCCATTTCGTTTTTTCTTCACCCAGGCACTAAGTGTGGGAGAAATATACATGACCGCTATTCCAATAAGAGTTCCGGCAATGAAACTATTATACATGTAGGTTCGGTTGAACAGAGATCCATACTCACCAAACAAGAAAATATTGATGGATTGGTAATCTTCTATGAGTGGCATAATCGGGATAATAGTCGAGATGATGACGAGTAGCGCGATGATTGTTTTTTGGTGCGGAATATATTTTTTTTTGACTATTTTTGACATCCATAATCCGAGCGCCAGTGCACAGGCGCCAATAAATATTCCAACGATAAGAACAGAAACGCCGAGATACGCCGCACCGACCGCAAGAGCACCTGCACCTACGGTACATAAGGGGCAATGGGCTTTTGCGATACCGGGCACGAAAGCAAAAAATGCCAAAAGCGGTAGTAATCGTAATTTTCTCATATAGTATCGTATGTTTAGATTTGTGTATAAGTCGAAACATCACCGTTTTCATCAAGTCCATATATCTCAAAGAGGCCTTGCTTGAGTCCTGGCATACCTGGAGAACCCGCAGGCATTCCTGGCATCATGATGGCTTTGAGCTGTGGTTTTTCTTCCATCAGTTTGTCTATTGCCTGAAAAGGAATGTGTCCTTCGACCACATATTCTCCATCGTTGATAACCGTAGTATGGCAACTTTCCATATTGGAAGGGATCTTGTATGTATCTTTTATCGCATCCATGTCATCGGTGTCCACACTCGTCACTTCGTAGCCTGCTCGTTTCATGTAGGCGACATAATTGGCACAACATCCGCAGGTGGGAGATTTGTAGATAGTCAGTGTTTGCGCGCGCACGGTGTTGGATTTGTCTGTGCCAAATGTGCTTGATAGGAATAAGATCCCAAAGACCAAAACCACTGCTCCAATACCTAGTTTTATTTTTTTGATTGATTTTTTATGCATATAGTAATGAAGGTTAAAATAATGTATATACAAAAAACCCTGCTATGTTAATATAAAAAATATACAAAAATAACAGGATTTTCAATTACCACGTTTTAGGATGAAGAATGCCGAGTCGAAAAAAATTAACTAAAAAATAAAATAATCTCGTACTGCCAAATCTGCGCCGAACTCGAGTGAAATAGGCAATACTCGAGCTCTGCTTCGTTGTATATTTTTTGAGAAATAGTAAGGAGCTGAATATGAGTATTGCTGTTGCGAGTACATTCAATATATCTTTTTGCGAAAAATTTGTGAGCGTAACATCATGCATCATATCACTTACTGGTATTTGGGTTTGGCAACAGGGCATCACATGCATTTGGTTTGCTACCGGTGTTGCGGTACTTTTATGATCATCATCCGACATCGCGTTTGCACTCGTAGGACTGGTATGACAAAAAAATAATAGTACTAATAGCACTGCTGTAGCGGTGATTTTGAGTATTGTATGTCTGAAGTTTTGCATAGTGATATCTCAGGTAGGTATGGGATTAGTATACATCTTTTGTGGTAAATATACAAGGACATGCGGATAAACCGGACTCCTTACCCCAATAGCCTGACTCCACGACGATCACGGAGTACGGTTATTGAAATTGGGAGCCAGGACAGATTCTGGAAAATACTCTGTTCAGTTGACTTTTGAGTTTATTTTGGTATACTTTAATTGGTTCTATGTAATTTGTAATTCATATAAATATATGAATCAAAAAGAGATTATCCAGACAGTACAATCTCGTGTTTCTGTTCTCCCACATAAAGATCATATCAAACGTTTGGCTTTGTTTGGTTCTGTCTTACACCAGACCGATAATCCTCGCAGTGATGTAGATATTCTTATCGAACTCAAGCGACCCCTTGGTTATTTTAGTCTTTCTCAGATACAGCGAACCCTTGAAGAAGCAGTCAAAGGTCCCGTGGATTTGGTAACGCCCCACGCATTGAGCAAATACTTTAGGAATGATGTGTTAGATGAAGCACAGACAATATATGAGTCTTGAAGATAGTGCATATTATCATCATATATACGATGCAATTGAACATATCCATGTGTATACAAAGGATATGTCTTTTTTAGATTTTGCGCGAGATACTAAAACTATTGACGCCTGTGTACATCAGTTGCAAATAATTGGAGAGGCGGCAAATCAGATGAGTAGCGATGGTAGATCTACATTGCCTGCAATACCTTGGCCTGACGTGATTAGTATGCGTAACCATATTGTTCATGAATATTTTGGTGTTGATATAGATACGGTTTGGACTACGATAGTCGAAGATTTACCAATACTAGAAAAACATATGTTAGAAATTATCAAAAAACTATGAAACAACAACTCCAAAAAATAGAACAAGAATTCAAAAAAGCTATAGACGGGGTGGGGGATGTACTTAAGCTCGACGAGGTCTACCAGCGTTTTTTTTCACGCAAATCAGGAGAAATGACCCAGATTATGAAAAATCTAAAGGAGCTTTCCGGAGAAGCACGAAAAGAGTTGGGGAGTCTTGCAAATGAAGTAAAGACGAATCTGGAAGAGATATATGGGAGTAAAAAACAAGATCTCGAACATGCGGGCTGGGATAGGATTGCAGTTGAAGAACAGATCGATGTTACCGAGCCAAAATTGCCTCCTAAGCGAAAAGGGCATTTGCATCCGATGACCATTGTCCACAATGAGCTTGAAGATTTGTTTACGTCGATGGGTTTTATGGTGCTTGATGGGCCGGAGCTGGAGAGTGATTATTACGCATTTGAAGCATTAAATATACCAAAGACGCATCCTGCTCGAGAAAGTATGGATACTTTTTATGTAAAAGGTAAACCGTCATGGGTCATGAGACCACATACATCTCCCGTGCAAATTCGGGCGATGCAAAAATATGGCGCGCCACTTCGAACCGTCGTGTCCGGTCGAGTGTTTCGAAATGAAGCAACGGACGCAAGTCATGAACATACCTTTTATCAAATGGAAGGATTGGTGGTTGACAAAGATATTTCTATTTCAAATCTGATTGGAACAATGCAAGAACTGTTGCAAGGCGTACTCAAAAAAGATGTCGAAGTTCGCTTGCGACCGGGATATTTTCCTTTTGTCGAGCCGGGTTTTGAGCTGGATATGAAGTGTCTGGTCTGTAGTGGTACCGGGTGTGGTGCATGTAAACATTCAGGATGGGTGGAAACCGTGCCTTGCGGTTTAATTCATCCGCGCGTTATTAAAGCCGGCGGGCTTGATCCAAAAGTATGGACCGGTTTTGCCTTCGGACTTGGTTCAATGCGACTTGCCATGCAAAAATATGGTATCGAAGACATACGTCATTTGCACGCGGGAAATATGGAATTTTTGGAGCAATTTTGATATCACATATCACATATCACATATCACATATCACATATCACATATCACATAACACATAACACATAACATATATCACATAACATATAACAAACCTTGGGAAACCGGGGTTTTTTAATAAAGATTCAAGATTATGTTTTGACTACGTCAAAACAAGATTAAAGATTGTATGCGAGTAAGATGTAGATTCAATCACATAATCTTCAATCTTGATCCCGATAAAATCGGGATGCAATCTTGCCTTGCCTGCCGGCAGGTAGGAATCTTTGTGAAAACAAAAACCGTGGCAGTATCACGATTTTTGCACAGAGTATATTTATACGATTTTTATTCCGTATCGTTTTGCTTCGATAGCGGGTAGGGTTTCTCCGTTTTTGAAATCGTCAACGGTGCAGGCGTGCGGTTCGATACGGGTGTCAACATTAAGTAGTGCATGACGCAGGTTTTTCTTGTAGTTGAGGTAATCTTTTTCTAAGTTTTTTTTTGTAGTTACAAGTACGTCAATATCACTCCATCTTGTATTTTTGTTGGTAGCATATGATCCAAATAAATACAGATGTTCAAAAGAAATCCCGGTCTTACTAAGTTCTCTTGCGTATGCCTGTATGATTTTTTTTACATTAGTTTTTGCCATAGGTGATATATTTTTTGAATCCGTTCATACTGTGGTTGAGTAAAATTTTTAGTACATTTTTTATAAAATTGATATTTTGTTTCAGGATACCTCCCTTCCATTTGAAAGTCATTTACCTCACTTAAAAATAGAAGATCATCCTGTGTAATTTCTATGTCGGTTGCCTTAACCAATCGCACTAGATCATGTATTCGTGGTGCCATTTTACCACTGTGCTTCATAATAAAAATTTTGAGAGTTTTTTCGAGTATCAGATGTCCAAAAAATAAACATGCATCATATCGTCTACTGTGGTATAGACTCAGCATGGTTTTGTAGTTTTCCTCTGTACTTTCAATCCAGTAGCGAGTTAATTTGTTGAATTGTGCTTGAGTAAGTTTTGCTTCCATATAGTGTGTAGTATAGCGTAGTATGGTATTTAAATCAACCAAGTTCAACACAATTCAGTACAATTCTTCATTCTTCATTTTCTTTACACTCTTTTTACTCGGAGAATAGAGCGTATTTTTTATTTTCCATTTATCCACATATTGCCCAATTCCAAATTTGTCAGATTTATTTTTGACAGTAGTTTTCTTCTGGGACCATTTGACTAGACTTTCGAAATTTATTTTGTATCTATCTGCGACGACCGCATACGTGATCTCTTGATTCTTGATAGCGCGTCGTATGGTCTGTGGATTTACTCCAAAGAGACGCGCTGCCTCAGAGATGGAAACGCGGACAATTTCTTTTTGATCGGGTTGTTGATTTTGAAGAGGGGATTCGGTCATAGTTGTAAGTGTGATGCGAAACTACCCTTCGATTTACTCAGGGTAAACTAAAAAAAATGTGTAACTCTACTCACGCCACTTTACTCGTGAACGCAACTCACCCCCGCCCTCTCTGTTCAGCTGAGTTCACAGCGAAGCTTGATAGAGAGGGAGACACATGAATTTCCCCTCTCTCTCAAGAGAGGGGCGAGGCTTCACCGTGGTTCCACGGTTCTATCGAGTTCACCGAGATGTGATGTCACCAGAACTGAGCTCAGCCGAACGGGGTGAGTTGCGTCGTGCGAGGGAGTTTCGTAATTCAAAGCAATTCGTAAATTCGGAGTATTCGTAATTCGAATGTTATACAGTATTTGTTTCATTTGTATAGAGTAATATTATCAAAAAAAGATACTTTTGTCAATACCGTCATATACGCAATAATTTATGTATAAAATAGCTTTTTTGTATATACTAATATATACAAATTTGATTAAAAATAGGAGACTTATTTATACATAATTTATGTATAAAAGTATACAATATTATATACAAATATTACCTCAAATAATATTAAAACAGATATTAAACGAATATTATATCAGATATTAAACAGATATTAGCGAACGGTCACTAAATATTCGTTCAATATTCGTTTAATATTTGCCTAATATATGTTCAATATTCTTCTAATATTTGTAAAATATATGTTTAATATATTTTTGATATCTGTAATATTTTAGTCACACATTCATCTACATTATATAGTCTACACAATTAAATATCCAGTAATATACAGGCCAGTTCGGGCTTTGTATTTTTGTGGTATATGTGGTATAGTATGACGAATTACGGATTAGTCGCCCGCCGATTTAGCGGGTGACTTTAGCTGTACTCCGATAGGAGTACTCATCCGTAAGATTCGTAGTGTAACATTTTGTAACTTTCTTCGACTTCTACTATGCAGGCTCACTATACTGAAAAAAAATTGGTGCTCCGTGTGCAAGAATACAAAGACACAGAGGCCTTCGGTAAGCTGTATGATCTCTATATTCAAAAAATCTATCGTTTTGTGTTTTTAAAGGTCTCGCATAAAGAAGAGGCGGAAGATATTACGAGCGAAGTTTTTTTGAAGACATGGAATTATTTAACTGAAAAAAAAGATACTCGAATAGATAGTTTTAGCGGACTTATCTATCGAATCGCACGAAACACCTTGGTTGATTTTTATCGGAAAAAGAATTCACGTGTCGAGTATTCGCTTACCATGTTTGATGATATTGGAGACAGGGGGTCCTTTGTGCGGGCAGTTGATACCAACCAAGAAATTGCGGATGTATTCACTGCCTTAAAACAGGTCAAACAAGAGTATCAAGAAATTATTTTTCTTAAATATATTGAAGAATTGAGTATCGCTGAAATTTCAGAGATTCTCGGTAAAAAAAGTATCAATGTACGAGTTACCTTGCATCGAGGGATGAATATTTTGAAGAAAATATTGTCGGAACGAGAAAACATATATTAAACGAATATGATGACGAATATTTTTAGATAATATTCGTCATCATATTCGTCTTGAAGTTTAAGTTTATATGAAAAATATAGTACAACAATTGAAAGAAATAAACGGTATGATAAACCCCGATTCTTTTTGGGTTATTGAGAATAAAAATAAACTGATGCGTCAGATTTTACCGACTACTGTTGCACGGGTGTATATCGTTTCAGAAAAAACAGATGCTCGACTACGATCACAAGTCGCTTCAGTCTTGGAAAATATTCAAATTGCATCTAAAGTATTTGCTTCACGGCGCTATATCAGATCTCTGCGATCAGTAATGGCGCTCGTATTGGCATTATTATTGACCACAAGTGGATGGGTAGCGAGTGCCTATGCTGAGCCGGGTGATGCTTTATGGACTGCCAAAACAGCATGGAATTCTGTAGTAGAAAAAAGTCAGCTTGCGGTAACGGCCGAAGAAGATGAGGCTCCGCTTCATCTTCAATTTGCGGCAAAGCAGGCGCATGTCTTGAAACAGGTGGTTGAACAAGAAGATGTTGAACCCGAGAAAAAAGATGGTTTGATCAAAAAAAATAGTGAAGATCTTGAGAAAAAACTTGCAGTAGCGGATCAAAGTCTTAAAAAAGCAAGTGTGGAGACTGCGACTGATTTTGTCAAAGATGTGTCGCTCAAAACACAAGAAATTTCCGATGTGTTAAAACAATCCGTAGAACAGGTGAATAAAAATGGTACCAAAAGTGGTGTGCTTAATGTTGCATTGGTAGAAGGGCTAGACAAGGCTGTCGCAGAGGTACAAAAGACAAGCCTTGATATGGTTGAAACAGTAGTGCAAAAAAAAACAGACGGCAATATTGAAATATCAGCAGAAGAAAAGACAATCATCAAAAATCATATTGATGTGATGGTGGAAGATATACACGTGGCGGCTCAAAAAGCAAAAACTCAAGTTGATGAGTTGAAGGTCTTGGTCGAAGCCGAAGTTGTTGCAGAGAAACATATTGCCAATTCAAATGCTTCGACGACGTTTGGGAGTATGGACTTCACGAGTACTTCTTCAGTGCCTGTGTTAATTACCAGTACTCCTACCACAACAGTCGCTACCAAAGAAGCCCTTGATCAAGCGCTCAAAAAGGCGGATGAGACTACGGTAGCAGTGGATGCGCACGCACATGTGGCTGACCAAATAGTTGAAGGTAATGTGCTTGAAGCGCTTCAGGCAGTACGTCAATTGAATGAAACAGTAACGCAAACCGTGAAAGAGGTACAAAAAGTAGGAAAAGAAATAATACCTAACATACAAAATAGCGGCAGGGCAAGCGAGACAACGACGAGTGTTGTTCCATTGACGGGGACGAGTACGAGTGTGGTGGGGACGACGACGGTGCAGACGACAAATTCACCTAATTTCTAATTCACCTAATTCATCTAATAAAATTTCTAATAATCAAAATTAACATTTTATCATATTATTTTTTTTCTAAATTTCGTTTGTTATTTGACATTTTATTAGGTGAATTAGAAATTAGGTGAATTAGAAATTTTTATTGTATGGCCCTAGCTATGTTATCAACTAGCATATCTAAAGCCATACAGTATCTCTCTTGCATATGCAGGGGAAAGGGGCATTCTTAGCTGTCTGGCTTTGTCCGGATTAGTTCAAGAATATTCACTCCAGTGCTTGGCCGTACTGGATTCCCAGCCGGTAGAAAGGTCGAATTCCGACTCAGTCGGGAAATTGGCTGGTCTTAAATCAATGTATATTATCATGACCTTCCTTAATAAAAAACAGGAGGCGCGCATAGATAATATACAAGAAAGTTTATGTTATGAGTGATGTATATACATTCGGCAAAAAGTTGTTCACTCTATCTGTTGTCGCGGTAACAATCGCATGGAGTATGGGCCTTGCAGCTCTTGTTCCTGCTGTTGCGCATGCAGAAGAGTGTCCTACACTTGAAGCCGGAGATTTGTTTCGAGTACCCGCAAGTTCACAACCAAAGTCTGTGTACCTCGTCACATCTCAAATGAAACGTAGAGCTTTTCCATACGAAAGTGTGTACAAAAGTTACTACAAAGATTTTTCAAATGTTAAACAAATCGGTATGAGTTGTACCGATGCATATCCATCTGATGGATTTGTAACCTATCGACCTGGTTCTGCGCTGGTAAAAAGTGCTATTTCAAATAGCATTTATGCAATTTTACCCGGTGGTGAACTTACAAAGCTCGGCAGTCCTACAGTAGCCGCAGCTTTGTATGGAGCAGATTGGGAAGGTACCTATCTTGATCTTCCTGATATTTTCTTTGATACCTATACAGACAAAGGCAGCAAGCTTGAAACTGCAATGCCTCACAATGGCATGCTGGTAAAAGTAAGCGGCGGTACAGATGTGTATTATGTATCCTCTGGTAAAAAATATAAAGTAGATGGCGCTTTGAGTATTACTGCGAATAGTGTTGAAACAGTTTCACAAACAGTCATGGACAGCGTGGAAGCTGCAAGTACTACCGTTACTGAAGCGGAGGTTGTAAGTACCGTGTCTGCAAGTGCTCCTGCACCGACGCCAACTCCCACAACGACTACAACTCCTGTAGTAGGTGGTAGTGTCGCAGTTTCTTTGTCAGCAAATACTCCTCCAGCTAGTAACGTCGTAATCAATATTGATAATGTGGTATTTACCAAAGTTATCCTTAAGGCCGGAGACAAAGATGCGACAGTCAACGCAGTAAAAATAGATCGCAAAGGTCTTGGATCTACAGGCGATTTTGCAAGCAGTAATGCGGTTACCTTATATGATGGTACTACCAAATTAGGTAGTTCAGTATCTTCATGGCATTCAGACGGCTATATGATATACAATGTTGCGGGTGGTTGGAAGATTCCTGCAAACACGTCAAAGGAATTGACGATCGTTGCCAAGCTTGATACCGCAAGCAGCTTCAATGCGCTTGGAGTGTCGGATCTAACTCTTGCAAGTGGCGGTACTGCATCAGGTATGCCGGTATATGGCAACCAAATGAGTGGTGTCTCTGTGGCAGTTGGTGGTGTAACAATTTCTAACATGGGTGCGAGCGCAACCAAAAAAATCGGTACCACTGAGGTTACTTTAGCCAACTTCAAGTTGACAGTAAGCAGTACTGAAGATGGCACATTCAAAAAAATTACTTTGAAGAACAAAGCTGCAACCAGTAATGCGGCTGATGGGGATCTTGCCAACATGTCTTTGTACATGGGTACCAAGAAATTGGCAGGTCCAGTATCAATGGTAAGTGATAAAATTACATTCGTATTGGAAGAATCGGTGGCAATCGCAAAAAGTAAAAATGAAGTCTTCAAAGTGGTGGGTGATGTCATAAATGGTGATAACAATACTGTAGAATTTGTCCTTGATGCAACTACGGACTTGGAAGTTACCGGCAAGACCTATGGTACAAGCCTTACCGTACACAGCACTAGTTATGATGCTGCAACTGAAGGTATGATCGTTACTATTGATGGAGCTGAACTCAACCTCAGTTACACGGGTACAAACATGGATACCATTGACGACAAGACAGATGTAGCCTTTGGTACCTTGACTTTGTCAGCAGGATCTACAGATATCAAAATAACCACATTGAAGCTTACTGTTGATGAAACAAATGGTGATAGTGATGCAACAAACAATAAAGATGTGGATAATTTTGAAATGGTGGACAATAGCAGCGGTGGCGCATATAGTGGTACCATGACCGGTGGCGGTGATACTGATGCCGATGATGAAACATGGACATTCTCAGATGAGATATATCTTACTGCAGGACAAACACGTACCTTTGCTCTACGCGGTGATTTGCCAGATGGTATCGGCAGCGGTGATAGTTACAAAGTAACTGCAACTATCAATACCACAAATGTGGTTGCTGAGACGGTACCTGCTGGAGATGCTGTTTCAAACTTCTCTATTGGTAGCTTCACCGGTAAAACAATCACGGTCAAGAGTCCTACCTTGAAAGTAGCAGGTACTACATTGAATGGTGAAACTCATGTAGTAAATGACGAGAATGTAGTGCTCTACAAAGGTACTCTTGAAGCTCAAGCAGACGATATCAAAGTCACCTATGCTGATTTCAATGCAAATACTACTTTCTCAACAGCTAACTGGACTGAAGTAGGATTTTATACGGTTGATGCAACGGGTGCATATGTATTACAGCAAAATCTTACCAGCTCACAGATGAGTTCAAGTACTTCAAATTCAGGTCAAGCCTTAGCATTTGATTCTCTTGATTTGACTATTAAAAATGGAGCTGTAAACAAAGTTACCTTTGTAGTAAAAGGTAAGGTTGCAAGTAGTTTGAATTCAAATACTTCAGCTCAAATAAAGCTGGACTACTTTACGGGAAAGGCAAGTGACAATAGTAATGCGTCTGTCACCTCAGGAAGTGATGATTTGTCTACAGCAGACAGTGATTTCTTGACTGCTGGCGGGGCTGCAGTTACTTTGGCAAGTACTGGAAATCTTAAACTTCAAATGAGATCCACAGATACTGGTTTCTCTAAAGACAGAATTGTCTTGGCAGGATCTTCTGCATGGGTAGGTAAACTTAAACTCATTGCAAGTAATGAAGATGTCAAAATCAAGGATTTGAAATTGACCAATGTTACTGACTCAGTTGAAGAAGATAGTGTGTCCACTGTCTGTCTTTATCGTGCACAGGCTGCAACTGCAGAAAATCTTATCTCTTGCCAGACTATGGATAGTAGTAGTGTAGTCTTCTTTGATGATATTGATGAAGTGGTAAAATCAGGTACTGCTTATTGGTATATTTATCTCAACACTCCTGTCATGACAGATGGTGCTACAGGAACTGCTGACTCGCATGATGTCATCCAATTACGTGTTACTACTTCTACTGCAAATTCTGTAGTAGCTGAAGGTGTCCGTTCGGGTGATACCTATACTATTTCTGATGATGGTACAGTTTCTGCTGGTGATATCGTGTTTGATGAAGATAATGATGATACGTATGATGAAACCGATGAACTTGACATGACTACAAGTACCACAAAATTTATAATTTCAGGTACAAAAATTAGTAATGTCTCGCTTCTCAGTAAGTATCCTGATGAAAATCCTACAGAAACTGTAAACACCGTACTTTCTGGTACAGGCGAATATACTGCAGCTATCCTTGCAGTAACCACCGAAGCAAGTAGTAATACGGACAGTAGCGGTAATACGCTCAAGACCTTATTGACGGGAATTCGATTTGATGTTGATAAGTTTGCAAGTACCAGTATCAGCGGCGTAACAATCAAAAAGATTGGGGGTCTTGATACTGCAGGAGGATCCCTGACACTTGATGATTTGGCTGATACTACATCAACCGCTGGTACAGCACTTAACGCAGATCTTGCAACTCTATTGCCAAATGATCATAAGATTGATCCAGGCACCACATCATACTATGTGGTTAAAGCAACGCTTGATAGTCTTAATGCCGGTGACAATGTTGTCAACTGGTTCCGTTTTGATCTTGATGATGTAAAAGGTACTTACAATTCTGATGCAAATGAGAGCATTACATGGAAAGATGGTTCAAGCTCTACTGCGTTCCAAGCATTATTGCTTGATACAGAAAATATTACTGGTACCAAAGTTGCTGAAGCAAACTAAGCTTTTTCTTTATATAAAAAAAGTTTAGTCTTAAAATCACAACGTAAAAACTCCGCCACTAAGGGCGGAGTTTTTTTTACGGGATTTATCCACAGGTTCTATGGGTTTTTCTTTTATGTTTTCCTTTTTAGGAGTATACTATAAATATATTTCTTTTTAAAAGAATATTTTATACAAGTGATACAGAAAAATTATCAAGAAGGGATATGAAAAATTTTGTATATACAACCAGAGTAAAAAATATAATTTATTTTCTTAGAGACTAATTTTTTTAAGTCTTTTTTTATTTTTATTTATTTTATTCTAGCATATTTCATACTATGAAAAATTTCTTTAAAAAGAGATGCAGACAGATAACAATGTTATCGTTTTTTCTGTTTGGTGCATGGTTTTTATTTTCAGGAGCCACTGCAGTACACGCTGAAACCTGTACATGGACAGCTGCAAGCAGTACTGATATGAGTACAAGTACAAACTGGAGTGGTTGTACGCTTTCATCAGATGATGATTTGGTGTTTGATAGTACTACCACCACCAATGCCACGTGGGATACTGCGTTTACTCAGATTGCAACGGTTACGGTCGACAGCGGTTACACAGGAACTATCACTATCGGAGCCGCGGCAGCTACCACCACGGGTAATTTTACCATGAGTGATGGATTGGTAACCAGCACAGCTACGGGTTTATTCAAGATCGGTGGAAATTTGACTGTGAATACCGGTGCGCGTTTTGCCGGTGATGTGACTGGAAATGTAGAATTATATGGAACTTCCAAAACGCTTGGAGGCGCGGGGAGTATTATTTTTTATGATTTGACCGTGAATGGTTCGGTCGCGTTGACAGGCAATGTTACTTCAACCAACCTACTTACGATTAACTCAAGCAAATCACTTGATGCAGGTGGATACAAAATTAACCTAAGCAAAGACTCAGGAACTCCCCTTGTTATCAATGGTACCTTCACTGCAGGTACTTCCACCGTCAGCTTCGACGCTGCGACTGATGCCACCATTGCGGGCACTACCTATTACAACTTGACGGTCAATGCAGCGAGCTCTACCTTTGGTGGTAATGTTACCTCAACTAACTTACTGACGATTAATGCAAGTAAAACCTTGAATGCAGGCTCAGTTACTATTCAGTTAAGCAAAGACTCAGG
>JACPGR010000084.1 GCA_016182415.1 Candidatus Magasanikiibacteriota bacterium | reverse complement strand
GGAATCGAATAATTGGACTATCAAAGAGCTGGCAGAACTGCTCGGCTTTTCATCGAGCTATATCAGCCAGCTGGAGAACGGAACCCTGGTGCCGTCTCAGAAACAGCTGGCCACTTTGGCCAAGGCTTACCAGCTCCCCGAGGAGGCTGTCCGGAAGCATTGGACCGAAGGGAAGATCCAACAGGTCAGCATGGAGGGCAATTACAAATTTGATATCAAGGATGTCGGCGAGAAGCGCGTGCATGAGGCCGCCAGCAAACTTGAGCAGTGGTTGGAAGAGTTGAAAAAAAGTTTTTCAACCGATGGCCACTTCAAATTGCCGGTGCTCGTAGCGATTCCCATTGATGATCTTGATGGGCATCTGAGTCGAACGAGCGAGTTTGTGTTGCTTCCCAAGGACGGCGTACCAGTCGGGCATCGTGTATTCGGACTTCGGGTGTCTGATCTCACGCTCCCCGATGCCGGTATCCTTTCCGGGGATTTCATCATTCTTGATGCGGATGCCAAACCGAAGAATGGCGACATCGTGATCATGAGTACACCGGATGGTCTGATGATGACCTACTATCACGAACGAGGCGATCACCTCGAGCTCCGGCCGGAGAAGGAAGGCTTCAAAAAAACCTACCATCTCAAGGAGAGCAAGATGATAGGTCGGCTCATTTATCACATTAAGAAGTATTAGCGAACAGGGCTCTCCGCAAGGTGAGCCCTGAAGCTATTTTAGCCCTGTCGCCAAACACCCTCTACTTATCGACTGTAAAACACACTAAAAACATGTTATACTACAGTCATAATTAAGCTACATTAAGCAAAAAATATGACTAATATCGGAGCTAATAAAACAAGTAAACTGTTGTTTTCAAGTGAAGAAGAAATATTCAATACATTAGTGGAGGCAGATCATCCATTCCGTAAACTTAATGAATATTTTGACTTTACAGAACTGGCTATTTCTCTTGCAGAGTGTTACAGCGAACTCGGTACTTCCGGTATTGCAGTCGAAAAAGGATTTAAAGCACTACTTGTACAGTTTTGGGAAGATTATTCTGATCGTGAAATGGAATATGCCCTACGATTAAACATCGGTGTTCGCTGATTCTGTGGCTTTGGTCTGTTAGAACAGACTCCGGATCATAGTTACTTTGGCAAGCTACGAAAAAGAATCGGTGCAGAACGATTAGCAGATATTTTTGATAAGACTAACACTGCAATGAAAAAAAAGAATTTGTTTGGTGAAGTGTTTACATTCATTGATGCCTCATCCATTATTACCAAAACCGCACTATGGGCTTGTCGAGGAATGCATCAACTATTACCGATTCTTGAACATACACTTGGTAAACAACTTGTCCTACCGGAACGCAAGATACGGAGTGTTGAAGAATTTTTAGAAAAGTTTCCCGAGGCAAAAGACGTCTTTTTTGATGGGAGTGAACGACCGATACAAAAACCAAAAAATCAGAAACGAAAAAAGAAGCTCTACTCAGGAAAAAAGAAACAAACCACGAGGAAAAATATTGTGGTGACCAACGAAAAAAAGAAAATTCTCATTCTTGCCCCTACCAAATCCGGGAGACGCCATGATAAGCGTCTTGCGGACAAGTTTAATATGATTCGCGTAGTTCCCAAAGATGTAACCATCTGGGTAGATACCGGATTTCAGGGTATTCAAAAAATTCATGATAAGACGATGATTCCCCTTAAAGCAACTAAAACTAACCCACTGTCGGAAGTACAAAAACAAAATAACCGGACTATTTCCGGTATTCGTATCGTGGTAGAGCATGCGCTTGCAGGACTGAAACGCTTAAAGGTCTCAAGTGATATCTATCGTAACAGAATTCCTAATACCGATGATCGGTTTAATCTTCTCTCGGCAGGACTCTGGAACTTCCATCTTCAACAAACAGCCTAAACCATACATATGAGTGGTTTGAGTTGTTTGCTCAAGATATTATTGGGCAACATGTTTACTGATGTACAAGGTGATCTTTCACATGCAAAATACCAAAGTGGTATACTACTTGTGACGATTCCCAAGCGACAAGAAGATAGAAAAATTAGTATCGAAGTCGTTGAAGAATAGATGAGAATTTCCATACTCCTGACTCCAATAGCCTAACTCCTCGGCTTTAAGGTATAGAATAAGGTTATTGGAGCCAGGAGTATAGATGAATTACATGAACTAAATGCTTATATATACTATGTTTATTTTAGCCAAATTATTGACTCTACTATGTGTACGGATTATACTTGACAAATATATTTATATGTGCTATACTTTCTCTATACACAGCCAAAAAACGTGTTTTTGGCACACGGACAGATTTGTAGAAAAGTAAGTTTTTTGGCTAAGATAAGCCACGACGCAACTCACCCCTCACCTCTTTCTTGATAGAGAGGGGAAACACACATGGTTCTTCCTCTCTGTTCAGATGAGCTCACAGCGAAGCTTTCCAAGAGAGGGCGGGGGGGTGTTTCACCAGAACTGAGTAATTACAAAATTTCTAAGGAATTATTAAAGCAATTTAGTATAGATGAATTTATTCAAGCTCTTCCCACGAAATCAGCTCATACGTACTCCCCACCGGAAATCCTGGCGGTGGATAGTATTTCAAATTCCCGTCATACACATGATTCGTATATTCAAAACCGGAAATGACATTACCCCATCCATTGACATATTTCCAGCCACCGCCGGTATAGGAAATTTGAGAGCCAAAAAAAGTGAGCGTGTCTTTGAGCCCATTGGGGTTTTCATTCGGATTGTAATAGGGGGTATAGATTGCACCAAATTGAGACAAGGCTCCGGCATTTATTTCCATTGAGTCCGGGACTTCGTAGGGAACAATAATATCGCCTTGAGCAATAATACCCATCACATCATCACTGGATTTTTCTGCATATACCAAATTTCCATTGATATACGCCGTTTTATAGGGAGCTTGTACGGGAAAACGGCCGACACCAATCGTAACTCGTCCGTCAACGGTGCCATCGATCCATACGTTGTCTTCAAAAAATAAGGCTCCATGCGCAGGGAGATTGTATGTAGCAACAAAGGTCTCGTTGCCAATATCATAACAATACATATCCCCATCCCAATACCATTGAAACCAAAAACGCCTCCAACGTCCATTACCATAGTAGCAATCATTACTCGTAACACGATACAAATTGAATGTAGAGCTTGCAAATACCACATGCCAGCCCTGATTTCCGGAAGACAAAAAATGCATACTATCAAGATCTGCCAAATCCATCACGGCATCCAAATCGACAGATAATGAATCGAAGTCAATGCGATCTACCGGGTATTCCCAAAATGATTGGGGACCGCCTGCGCCCCACACGCCAGTGTGGGTTTGACTTTGGTATTGGTAGGTCTCTTTTGCGCTTCGCACCCATGAATCTGTCGTACCGTCAAATCGAATTCCGCCATTTGAATGCACCACCCCATGTACATCCGTCGTAAAACTAAAATTCATGTTTGCATTTTCCAAAAATACATAATCAGCGAGTGACGGAAAGCCCACACGTACCTGAATTGTTCGAGTCGTATGAGGCTGTTCAAGTGTATACCCAGTCGAACGAATCGTCACCACCGAGCTACCTACAAGCGGTTCATCAATTTCAAGCGAAAAATACCCGACAAGATTTCCGTCTTTGTCTGTATATTCATGCACATACGGGCCAGCCTCACCTGTACCGTCTTGATAATCCGTCGGATTGTGTGCCAAATGCCAGCGATAATAATTGATACCCGCCTCAGCAATATGAAATGCCTTGTCTCGTCTATAGACCGAGGTAGACGCACGTTGTTCAAACACTGCATAACCTGACACGCCGAGCACAATAATCGTAAATGAAATCGCACCGAAAATGGCGACGAAGAGGAGTATGGAGCCACGGGTGGTGCGTTTAAGTAAGCTACTAGTTAATTGTAAATTTTTTGAAATAAACATGAATTTTGGAATTAGAAGCTGGAAGCTAGATGCTAGAAACGAGAAATTACGAAAAAGTTTTCCAAGTTTTTCCGAGATTATATAATTGTTTACTGATCACCTCATAGGTAACAATCAAACGCTTGCAAATAACCATATCTACATATTGAGGATATAAATCTCTCACTTGTTCGAGAGAAACAATCATTTCATTACTTTCTGCAAGTGCATCATAAATATATTTGTGAAAACCACGGTCTTGATGTCTTTTACCATATCCTTCGACAATCAAACGTGGAATTGCCTGGCACGCTCGACGACATTGATCAGTCAAATTATATTTTTCTTCAGCCGGCAATTTTTTGACTATTTCTCCCATCACTATCAACATAACCCGATATGATCGTTGATATACATCCAAATCTCTAAAACTCTTTATTTGTTTTGTCATAATAAAAGTTACCTTAGCAAAACTCCCGCTTCCAGCATCCAGCATCCAGCTTCTAGCATCTTATTGTCCCACACGCTAACCAAACCCTCAGTGTTAATTCGTTTTCAAATTCCTAATCTGCGCAATTGTCTCAACATGAAGTGGTACCGGTGTCTTCGTCGGATCTCGCTCCAGTTCAAGTTGAATTTTGATCATATGAATATCTGCGACATCAACGGGCTGAGTCAGTGGGGTGCTTGAGCTTGATCCAGTATAGGTCTCATCAAAATAACTAAACAGAGGAGTTGTTTGTTCTTCATTTTTCACATCATGTGCTACTTCGGTTTGAAGTTCAGTACCTATATATGAAAGTGGATTACCACTCGGTTTGGTAATACCATACATAAGCGTCGTGCCATCGAGCCAGTAATGAACCTTTTCCCGGTATGAGTCACTATCAACATTTGCATAAAATTCGAGTTCGTATTCCTGCGCAACAGCAATGGGAAATGAGCCGATACTTGATTCTTCAGCTCGACGAACTTCATCTACAATATTTTTCAAAACTTTTCTTCCTTCACTTTGTTTTACGAGTTGTTCCCATACGACCGTATTCGATTGAAACGAACGCATGACAAGTGTACTTGCCCCAAGAGTCAAAATCGAAAAAATACCGATGACGATGATAATTTCTAACATTGAAATACCTTTAGTCTTGAATTGCAAACAACTGTACATAAAAGGTTGAAATACATTGAGATACCTAGAGATACATTGAGATAATGTGCGAAAAAATTAAGATTGGGATTTTAATTATCTCAACCATATCTCAATATATCTCAATGTATTAATCATAATCTCAGTCTAAATTATTCTCTTATTTTTAGCGGATGGTTAATAAATTACACCGGAGTAAGCTCCACCCCCACCATCACATCTCCTGAAATATTCACGGTCGTTTCATAGGTCTGATATCCATCTTGTGTTACCGTAATCGTATAGTCCTCTGCACTAAGTCCACCGAAATACACTTGTCCTGGTGGTGTACAACTATTTGTATATATTACAGAAACTTCTGACAGTGCAGGAGTAACACTCGTATCATCTGTATGTAAAAACACTTTATAGCGCATATATCGATCTCCATCATGGATTGACGCAATCACTTGACTATCCGCCATATAATACGTCGAGGACGTACTATCAGGTCCCAAAAATTCCCAACTCGTCGGGCTACTTGAAACACTCGATGCAATTTGAAATCGAAGTGCGTTTGCACCAGCCTCCACAGACTGGGACAAAGGTGTCCATTCAAGTGTTACATACTCCACACTTGCCCCTAGATCAATAGTCGAAGATTCCAGGTCTCCATCCGTACTATAATTTACACCCAAATTCTGTAATTTGAGATCTCCTGCCGGACTTGAAATATCCACAGATCCACTATCTGCAAAATATCGAGTCGCCTCGCTATAGCTCTCTTGCCCCGCGCCTCCGACCCAATCAGTCTGTGTGATACTTCCGACCCCAGTTAATTTACTTTGATCAAATCCTGAGGTTGACGATACATGCACCACGGCGTTTGCAATCGGCTGTCTATCATTAGTCACCATAATAAGAAGTGAGTTGATCGTGTTTGCACCCACCACCAATTGTACCGGCTGTGTCGCGCCGGGATTGAGTTCAAGCGGGACATCTGGAATCGTGCCGATCAAATCATATCCACTCACAATAAAACCATAATTATCCCAAATAAGCGAGGGAAACGTATATTCCCCACTACCATCAGTGGCGTAATTACCATCTACCGTGTAGACATCCGGCTCAGTACCCAGCAGTTTGGTTCCTCGCATATCAAAATTTACACTCGGTATTATTTGGCACAGACTATTGATTGAGCTCACTTCAATTGCCGATACAAGATCAATAGAAAAACTAATCTCAGTAACCCCTTGCCCCACTACAGTTGCGGGAGGCTTGGTAGGATTTGGATTATCAACACTTGCCGTGATTGTTTGGGCAGTGGTATATCCATCTTTAGTAACAGTAAGGTGATACGATTCGACTCCGGCTGCCAAATCAACAATACGCAACATACCATCATTATCCGTGGTATCATAAAAATCATAGGTGGGATCAGTACTCGTCGACACGATATATACCGTCGCACCCTGTACCGGCACCACATTTGCATCAAATACTTCGACAAACAATGCTCCATGTGTCGGATCTCCTTCAAGAAACTTTGGCGCGACGTATGTCTCGACTGACAATGGCGTACCTTGGCCACAGCTCATACAGACGACTTCAATATCCACCAATTTATAATCTGCAGGCGCCGTATCTTGTGGTTCGCCATCTATCGTACCATCATAGGGGTCATCGATATTTCGAATCGTTCGCGTGATTTCAAATTCAATTCCATTTCGTGTCGTCGTAACTGTGCGATCAAAAATTCCCGATGGACTTCCATTTACAATTCCCACATCAAAAAAATCCGCATTGTGAATAATTTCTATCTGTTCATTGAGAAGTGCTGTTTCGATAATGCGAATTCGAGAACTGTATACAATTTTAAACACCAATTGAATTCCGCCATAAATACCTAATACAAATAACGCAAAAATAGCTGTCGCGATGATAGCTTCGATGAGAGAAAAACCTAATTTGTTTTTGAGGACAGGCATATAGGTAATTTTCCTCCCCTATCAGGGGAGGTGAGGTGAGGTCGTCAGATCCGAAAAGATTGTGTTAATTATTTTTCTATGGTATTCTAATTTTAGAAAACTCTTCCAAAGCCCTGCTGTCCTTAAGGACGCAGGGTTTTGTGATTTATAAGCTAAATTCGAATTATTCACACAAAAATTTGGTTAATCAAAAAATCTTTTATTCGTAAGATCATTCCTTTCCTTTTTTGATAAGGGAGGAAATTACTAAACACACTCTTTCTTTTTCAATCCTTCCACAATCTCCCAAATATTATCAACAACCCAATCCAATCGGTATGTAATATCTGAATTTTGATACCGAATTACAGTATACCCTAAACTTTTTAATTTCAATTCTCTAATTTTATCTTTTTTTCTCTGTTCCTCTGCATCGTGTACCCACCCATCGAGTTCAAGTACCAATTTAAGTGGATGACAATAAAAATCTACGATAAAATTTGAAATATTGAATTGTCTTCTAAACTTTACTCCGAGTTGTTCATTTTTTATTCTTCCCCATAGTTTGACTTCAGAGTCGGTCGAATGATTTCGTAAATCTTTTCGTTTTTGTGTATAGGATGATTTATTTGTATATCTGCCATATTTTTGTTGCATATATACTAGTGTGTTAGGGTACAAGATCGCGTATTTTCTCCCCCTATCAGGGGGAGCGAGAGGGGGTCGAACGAAGCTACGAATGCCTATTTTAAAATCTTTATGTAAGAACCAACAAAAGGTCATGATTTTCCAAATTCACATCTCCGCAAGACCCCACCTCGCCTCCCCTGATAGGGGAGGAAAATACTACGCCCCCTCCACCTCTCTCATAATTCTATCAATCATTTCTTCAGCCTGTTTTTTCAAAAATTCATCACTCGTTCCCACAGCCTTTCCTTCGCGCAGTTGTTCGACTTGTGCTAAAATTAGTTCGTCTTTCATTTTGATAATTTCATCACGATGTTCTGCAATTTTACGTTTTATCTTTTCCACTTGTTTTTTATCCTGAGAAACAGAAGAAACCGCGTCATCATTTTTGAGTTGTAGTTGTTGTCGCAATGCCTGAATCGCAGACAAGACCTGTTGCATATGTATGACAATATTTTGAATTTGTTGCTTACCCGACTTCACTTCTTTTACCAAAAAATCCGCCCGCTCCATCGTCGCGGCAGCTTTGGCAGCTTCATCCATTTCTTTACCCTCTTTCGATTCACGTGATTCCCGAGCCCGCTCGGCAGACGCTTCTCGAGACTTTCTTATTTGTGCTTCTTGAGATTCTAGAGACATAGAAATTCTATTGACGAATAAACAATTTATGCTATACTACCGATATTACCACGAAAAAGACCCCTATACGGTTTCGTCCGTATCGGGGGCTTTTTCTTTTTGGAGAATATATTGCTGATCAGCAATATATGTATACAAACTCTTGTATTTCGGAACTAAACCAATAAAAATATAGGCTCGTTCAACAGAATATTTTTCTTTCAGCCATACTCTAAGTCTGGCGTAATCCAATCTCCATCGCAAATCAGAAATACCCTTATGCAAATTCGCTCCATCGATATAGGCGATATTGTGATATTTGGGATGCATACTAAATATTTAGATTCATATATCAATAAATATATAACACATATCAATTGTGAAACGCTATATCAAGTATATCATTTTTTTTAAAACAAAACTATTACTTTAAACAACTAAACCTAAAAGTTGCCCCAACTTACACAGAATTAATCATAACATCTTCCACATCATCTCAAACCACGCAACAAATGTTTTTGCAATAATGGGGTTATCAATAATAACTGCAGATAGAGGGCTGGAATAATCAAGAATTGCCACATGTCCACCCCACACCAACGTATCAGTTTCAAATTGCATAGTTGATGGTAACCACTTCACCTGATGAAATTCAGTAATCGGTGCGATACGCAAATATCTCTCTGCTTCTCTACTATGTACCATCAAATCACGTTTTAGAATTTTATAAGTTTGAAAATCCTGTAAATTGTCTTCAAAAAATATTCGAGGTAGTGTCTTTGATACTGCCTCAATATCAACGAACGTCCGTGTTTCCATTCTAGCGTTTTGAATTTCTCGATGCACTGCCAAAATTCCTCGTTTACCTTCAAAAAATCTTACCTGTGACTGGTGTATATTACCACTCTTGAGTTGTGTAAACATGTCTGCGACTGACCTTAACTTATTTTGTTTGTCGGCAATCTCACGTTTCTGCTCTTCTAAATTATCAATCATATGTTCAATCCCTGCGATCTGATACAGTGCCGTACCACTCTCAATAACAGTACTTACCAAGGCATGTTTTTTGAGTGAGGCAAGTACATCATATACAGAGGTTCTCGGAATGTCAGAAACTTTTTTTGCAATTTCACTAGCACTGACCTTACCCAAACCAAGTATAGCCAAAAATACCACCATTTCACGTTCATCGAGTGGCAATTCTTTTAACACATGTTCAATTTCCTGTTGTCGGAATTTCGTCGACATATATATTGATTTATATGCATTTTTATTTTATATTAGATTAGTTCTTTGGTCAAGTTTTGTCGACAAAAAAACACAAAAGGAGAGAAAAAGATGCTTAATTACTTCAGACTGGGTTTTACCTTCGTGATCGGGATTGTTGGAATGATCCTGATCATTATTGGGTTCACCACCCACGAGCCATGGATGTTCGTGATTGGCCCGACGTTGATGCTTGCCGTAGCAAAAATGGAGAGTAACCAATTTCTTCAAATCCTCCAGGTGCTCGTTTGCATTGGTGGACTCTTGGGAGTCTGGGGTGCTGAAACACTCGTGCGAGTAGGATTTTTAATTCCACTTATAATTCTCGCACTTTATTCACTGCACCTTCTCAAACAACTCTGGAAGAACTTTTTTGGGGTTGTCGGCCTCATACTACTTGGGATAAGTTTTGCATCAGGGAACGTACCCACACTTTCCTTCGTTGCAAGTATCCTAATCTCAATCCACGCTTCGATTGAAATTCATCGTGGGGTATGGATTGCATCGGTTTGGGTAGGGCTCAACTTGACTGCTTGTGTTATCATTGTTCTACAGATTTTCGAAGTCTGTTAGGACTCACCTATTCTTCGTGCGCCGGACACATACAAAACCGGCACCCCTTCTTGTTTGCGCAAAGAAGATACCAAAAAACCATCCCGATTTAATCGGGATGGTTTTTTGATGTGCAATGTTATTTCATTGCGTGTTTGATTTCATTTTTGAAAAAATCTTTTACTTCATTCCATTTTACGGATTCAAGCATAAGTGGCATCGGCTCTTTGTCTGCTTCTATAAAATACACCAATGATTTATATATATGATACATATCGAAATCAAAACCGTTAAATTTTTTTTCGGTAAGTAGCGCCATATCACGCATATCTTTTTTTTCGTGCGTCATATACCAATACAAATCTATAAAATCTTTTTTGGTATTTCTACCTGTAATTGCGCCAAGTTTCATCACAGCGATATCATCTTTATGAGCCATAAATACATACTTCTCCACAGATACCACAGCTTGGATCAATATATATGGGTATGTCATAAAACTAATTTTTACTCCATTCAAAATTCCCTCTACAGTATTTTCTTCTTCTTGAATCAATGTAAAAGACCCTATCACGGATAATTTTTGGATCAATTGTTTTGTATTAATATTTTTTTTACAAAAAAAATCCAGATCAATTGATTGGCGATGTCCATATTGAAGTGCAAGAGCCGTGCCACCAGCCAAATAAAAACTTTGAATCCATTTTTTTGTGGACAAAATTTTGAGTAGGTGAGCTGTTTTGACCGCAAGTGTGTTGGTATACATATCAAAATTATATAAGTGTTTTCCAAAAATTCTTAGTTTTTTTAGATACATTTTTACTTACCGCAACTCTACGTGCGATACAGGTATCTCCGTATGTTTTACGAAGCCATTGTATTTCTTTGAGACCACCTTTCTCCGCAAGACGAGTAATCAAAAACGATTGATGTTTTTCCACATCTATCGTTTTTATATCCACATCCCACAACAATTGTTTTACACCAATAGGTAATCTCATATACAAATAGTATAGCATATTTTCTCATAAAAATCAATCTGATTTTTATGATAATCTCACATAAAAACACCACATTTTCAAACAATGTGTATCGAATCACACAAATCACTTCTGCTTCACAATTTTTGAAACGCTCCACAACAAGTCAAATAAATTTTTTAGCGTATTATACAAATCACTTGATTCAATAATAACTCCAAAATGTTCTTTTTTGGTCGACATCATACTTACTTTATTATCATACAAATATATTGTCATCGGGAAAATCACACCGTCGGCAGAGTATCTTAATTCTCTTTTTTCTTGCACACTCGACTCCCAAATTTCCTCGATATCCTTTTGCTCTGATCTGATTACATACAATTTGATTTCAGACTCAATACGTCGTTTTACGTACTCATCCATATAATTTTTGCCGGGTATTTCATACAAATCTTCCATAGATAAAATTCCATATAATTTTTTGTCTGAAACGGTCAACGTATCTTCAAAAACTGTTTTTATTCCCTCAACCCCTTCATACATTTGAATTTTTGGACGAATACCTGAAGTCTTGTAGAGAGACATAAGCTCAGGCAAAATAGCATCGAGCTTTTTTTCTTTTTCAATAATTATTTTTTTGAGTTTTGTTGGCTTTTCTGCGGTATATATTTGTGTTCTACCCTTAGTAACTACATGGACCAAACCCTGCACATATAAATTGTGCAAAATTTCATGCACAGTAGTACGCGGAAGCTTTGCATGAAGAGCAATTTCTTGTACCGAACCTGTACCAATCTGCAAGGCTGAGAGATACACATCAGCCTTACTTTTACTAAGCCCAAATTCTGATAATGTTTTTTCAATGTTCATAAAACTAATTTTGTCGATAATTTCCGACGACAAGATAACTATAATATATTGGCTAATATAAGTCAAATATATACTACGCTTGTTTGTAACAATATAAATAAAAACGATTATAATTGACTAATTTGATAGATCAATTTAGGGTAAGGTTGTGGATGTATATATGTAAACGCAACTCACCCCGTTCGGCTGAGCTCAGTTCTGGTGACATCACTGGAACCACGGTGAAGCCTCGCCCCTCTCTTTCTGAAGCTTCGCTGTGAGCTCAGCTGGTTCCACTGAGGTCACCACGAAGTGAATAGAGAGAGAAAACACACGTGTGTCTCCTTTCTCTTCGGTAAGAGAAAGGCGGGGATAGAGTTGCGTTCACCGGACAAGGAGGTTACCGTGTCCAAGTTCAAAGTCGAGCTCATAGATCTGCTCGACAAAAATCAAAACAAGATCTACAGCTCAGACGGTGGCGAATACGCCCGAGCTGGTATCGATGGAGTCACGTTCTGGGCAGAACGCACGATCGGCGTCCCTGCTCGATTCGCGATCCAGGTGCTGACCGCCACCTGGATCAGGTTCTTCGTGGCCCATCGGATCGACGAAATCCGGATGGCGTGGAATCGAGATCTCCCAAGTAACCTATGGGTCAAGCCGTTTGACCCGATGTTTACGGAGATGTGGCCTGCGCATCACCGGGTGGAAGTGACAGTGCCGAACGTTCGAGATCGACAGTACAGCTGGCTACTGCCAACTCCAGCGTTCGAACACAACATCAACCTGTTTCTACCAGACATCAAAACGGTGGGGACAGCCTACGTCGAGGCAACCAAGGAGACTGTGCTCGACCAACTCCAACTCATTCCCGACGACGAAACAATCGCCGTCAGTCTGTCTGGAGGAACAGACTCAAGTGGGGTACTCGCGGTACTGCTTCACTGCATCCGCGAACTCGGACGTACAAACCGAGTTTACTGCCTCACCCTCGCCATCGACGGCGGAGGCAGTGATCTCGACCAAGCACGACAAGTGGTGAAAACACTCACCCCGAAGTTCGGAGGTCAGTTCGAACACCACATCATCAAGGTTGATTCTGGAGAAATCGACCGAGATAAACTGCGCCGTCGGTCATCAACGACAACCGAGGATTATCGCATCCTCGACCTCGAGTCGGCGATGGCCTGCACACTCCTCTTCGACGCAGCGAGTCGAGAAGAGAAGCTCGGAAACCTCCCGCCACTTCGGTTCGAGTTCAACGGTGATGGCGGGAATGAGATCTTCCTCGACTACCCGCTCACCGGGCGTGGTCATCGTCCAATCCCGATGGAGGACGTGTGGAGGAATCCACATCTGTTCCTGCTGGGATACGGTAAGAGTAGTCTCACGAACCCTGTCTACTCTGCAGGACTTTCGAGAGGCTACACTCGAACGTTCTGCCCCGCCCGAGAGCACGACGTGATGTCGTTCTCCCCTCTCATCGACCGCAGAGTGATCGAGGTCGGTACGAAAATCCCGCTTCGTAATCTCGCCCCAACCGAAGACGAGCTCCACAAGCTCAGAGGCCTGGCAGTTCAAGCTGGAGTGCTGACGCTCACAGGCGTCAAGATTCCGGTATGCCCGAAGACGATGTTCCAAGACGGAGCGTCGTCGAAGCCCGGCCTCATCCGCGTCTCCGAGGAGGAATCTCTCGCACTCAAAGCGACGATTCTCCGAGGATAACACGACAACAAAGCCTCCCAGCGGCGATTCAAATTGCTGGGATCCATTCTTTTTTGCGCAAAGAAGATAACAAAAAACCATCCCAATTAATTGGAATGGTTTTTTTGATATATGATACGTGATATGTGTGACGTGCTATGTCCTGACTTCGCCACCCTAAACTAAAACAGCTATTTTTTCTCTCAACATAGCCATTTCTCTTGCCATTTTGGGTGTCTTAAAAAGTTGCTTAAAATAAAGCAATAAATAGCTAATTT
>JACPGR010000083.1 GCA_016182415.1 Candidatus Magasanikiibacteriota bacterium | reverse complement strand
TGATGCGATAGTGATACTTGTCTGTGGATGATGAGCTTCCCATGAGCTTGTGCGTTTGATTCGGCTGTATACTAAAATACTCGCAGGGATAGCAGTGATAAAAATACCAAGGGTGATGAGGATGTCGAAGAAGGTTTTCATGTGAGATTTTAATGCTACTAAATAAGTATAATTTATTTTAGTATCTTTATCAACCTCTAAAAAAATAGAGACTTAATTTAGGACATAAATTTGCTCGGTTCACACTAAAAAATAAAAACTCTCGTTTTTTCGAAAGTTTTTTGTCAATCTTAACTCCGTTACACAGGTCTTAGCCTGCCAGGCGTAACAAAGTGAAGCCTGGTGCCGTCGGTGGGAATCGAACCCACATGAGCAAGCCCACACGATTTTGAGTCGTGCGCGTCTACCAATTCCGCCACGACGGCGCAGTTAGTCATATTAGAAACAAAAATTTTTTTATCTAAAAATGTTTTTGCTTAGGAAAAATCTCTCACCGCTCTGGGGGATTCGAGATTACAATACGAAAAAGTATAGCTCCTATTGTTCACTTTGTCAATTTTTGCTATACTGTGTAAAAGAGCTTATTATGTCAAAAGTTATTTCAATTGTAAACCAAAAAGGCGGAGTGGGAAAAACCACTACCGCTATAAATCTTGCTGCTTTTTTGGCTGAAATGGGCAAGTTTGTGCTTCTCGTAGATCTTGATCCGCAGGGAAATGCGACGAGCGGGCTTGGAGTCAATCGCGATGAATTATCACATGGGCTCTATGAAGCGTTATCAAAACAAACACGATTGCATGATGTGGTGTGTAATACTCCGCATGAAGGTTTGCGTATTGTGCCGGCAACTCAAAATTTGGCAGGTGCATCTATTGAACTCGTTGATGTTGAGAGACGAGAATTTCAATTGCGGGATTTATTGTCTGAAGTCTCACATGCATACGACTATATTATTATTGATTGCCCTCCCTCACTGGGGCTTCTCACCGTCAATGGTCTTGTCGCGGCGGATGAATTACTCATACCGGTACAGGCAGAATATTATGCGCTTGAAGGCTTGGGACAATTACTCAAAACGGTAGAATTGGTACGGACACATATACATCCAGACTTGGGAATTTTAGGAGCAGTGCTTACTATGTTTGACAAGCGAACACGATTATCGAGTGAAATTATGAGTGAATTATATAAATATTTTCCCAATAATATTTTTCGCTCTGTAATTCCACGGACAGTGCGTTTGGCCGAAGCCCCTAGTTTTGGACAGTCTATTTTGCATTATGAACCGCGAGGAAAAGCGGCAAAAGCGTATGATAGATTGGCGAGGGAGGTTGTAGAGCGACATAGGAATTAAGAATATAGGTTGCAGAATTCAGAATGTAAACAGGTTATTAAAAAATTGAGATATATTGAGATATATTGAGATAAAATTGAGATATATTGAGATAAAATTGAGATATATTGAGATAAAATTGAGATAGGTAAAAAAGATTAAGACTTAGATCAAAATTATCTCAACCTTATCTCAACCTTATCTCAACCTTATCTCAACCTTATCTCAACATATAATCGTATACATATGGCACTCGGCAAAGGACTCAATTCACTTATTCCGCAGCAACAAAAAACGCGGATTTTTGTGCGTAAAGAAACCGGACTTACGGAAAAAAATTCAGACAGAGTGTGGCAAATACCCATTTCGGAAATTGTCCCAAATGCACATCAACCACGTACTGAGTTTGATCATCAGGGACTCGAAGACTTGGTCGCGTCTATCAAAAAACATGGCATTTTGCAACCACTTGTCGTGACTGAAAAAACAGATGGCGGATATGAGCTCATTGCAGGAGAGCGTCGTTTGCGAGCCTCACAAATTGCAGGTTTTGCCACTGTTCCCGCCTTGGTGCGAAGTGCGACACAGCAAGAAATGCTTGAGCTTGCCTTAATTGAAAATATCCAGCGGCAAAATTTAAATCCGCTTGAAGAGGCGTTTGCCTATTCACGGCTTATTGAGGAATTCAATTTGACGCAAGAAGAAGTGGCGGCGCAGATGGGCAAAAGTCGTCCACTTATTGCAAATACCATTCGTCTACTCAATTTACCTAACTTCGCGCAAAAAGCACTCGTTGATGGTCAAATTAGTGTAGGTAAGGCTCGTGCTCTGTTGAGTCTAAATACTGAAAAAGAACAGCAAGAAGTATTCAAAAGTATGATGGGTGAGGAGATGAGTGTGCGTGATGTAGAGCGTGCGATAGCGGATAAAGGTCAGGCTTCTCGAAAAGGTTCAGTCCGTCGTGACCCCAATATTCGCGCCCAAGAAGTCATGCTTGAAGAGCATCTAGGTGCGAAAGTTTGTATTTCTCAAAAAGGGGAGCGGGGGACGATTACAATCGAATATCATTCAAAAGAGGAGTTGAAACGGATTATTGAAGAGATTACATAGTTTCTGTATATTTTATTTTTATTGACTGAGAAAAATTTTGTGTTAGATTTTCCCTATCTATGAAGATATATACTCGCAATGAACAACTGTACCAAGATATTGCGTCCACTGTTTCGCAATTTGTTGATCCTCATACATATCATATTTTTTTATTTGGTTCCCGTGCTCGAGGAGATAATACTCGGCGTTCGGATATCGACATCGGGCATCTGATACATTCAAACGTGAAGCGTACACATCTATAAAAAAATTGTCTTAAATCTCAATTTCTATGAATTCAATTTTTGAAGATTATCATAATGCCCTTACACGACTGGAAGAAATTTTAAGTATTTTTAAAACGGATATTACACGTGATTCAGCCATCAAACGTTTTGAATTGTGTTTTGATTTGGCATGGAAACTCATGAAACATCGCGCACGGTATGAAGGAATTGAATGTAATTCTCCTCGCGCGTGTATTAAAGCAGGTTTTCAAATTGGTATGATTGATGAAGACGTGGCTTGGCTTGATATGATCGAAGATAGAAATAAAAGTGTGCATGTGTATGATGAACAATTGGCAGAAGAAGTATATCATACATTATCCGATCATCTGATACAATTTCAAAAACTTTTTCAAAAAATAAAAAATACATAGCTTTCCGCTATGTGTTTTTGACGCTGGCGTAATCTTGTGTCTAAGTGGGATAGTTTTTCGTAATTTCGTACTATTCGTATTTCGTATCCATTTATTGTTTCTTTGATAATATATTGAAAAATCGAGAAAATCCGAGTTTGTCTTTTTTAAGTGAGTTTCTGATATGTACTTTTGCAGTGTGAGTTTTTGCAATATCGAGCCAATCCGGGCTCGGACACTTTTTATTTTTATCAAGCCGTATCTCGACTATGTCTCCATTTTTAAGTTCGGTATCAAGACTCACATTTTTTTCATTCACCATCGCACCCGTGCATTTATTTCCCACTTCAGAATGTATATGATACGCAAAGTCGATTGGGGTTGCGCCTTCGGGCAAATCAAGGACATCTCCTTTTGGCGTAAAAACAAAAATACGCGATTGTAAAAAATCGACTTTCATTTCTTCAAGATCAGATAATTTATTAAGTATATCTTTTTGAATTTCCGCAAGTTCTTTTGCCCATTTGATTTCTTTTTTGGGCATGCGGCTGCCTTTTTCATCATAATGCCAGTGCGACGCGATACCATATTCCGCGTTTTGATGCATCTCAAGCGTGCGTATTTGAAATTCTATCGGTTCTCCAGCTTCGCCAAACACGGTTGTGTGAAGTGATTGATAGCCATTTGGTTTGGGTTGGGAAATATAGTCTTTGATGCGGCCTTTGTAGGGTTTCCAAATGTTGTGAAGAATTCCGAGCGTGGCATAGCACTCCGCAACATTTTGGACAATGACACGTACCGCAACCACATCATACACATGGTTGATTTCATTATTTTTTCTTAAGAGTTTTTGATATAAACTAAATAATTTTTTATTACGTCCATAAATTTGCACGGGACTAATGTGTGCTTTTTTAAGTTCTGTTTCCACCGTTTGAATTACACCTTTGTAATATCGTTCTTTGCCTTGTAATTTTTCTTCGAGTACTTTTTGTACTCGTTCATATTCTTTTGGATAGACGAATTTGAAAGATAAATCTTCGAGCTGTCCTTTGATATCATCCATGCCCAGACGATTTGCGATTGGTGCATAAATTTCAAGGCTTTCCAGTGCAATACGGTAGCGTTTTTGCGGGGGGAGTGCATCAAGTGTGGTGAGATTGTGAATGCGGTCGGCAAATTTGATGATCATCACACGCACGTCTTCTGCCATCGCGACAAACATTTTACGCAAGTTTTCGATATAGCGTTCGACCCCGCGGTATTTTAGTTTTCCCAGTTTGGTAATTCCTCGCACCATCGACGCAATTTCAGAGCCAAAGTTTTTTTCAATATCTTCAAGTGTTTTACGTGTATCCTCAGGGACATCATGAAGGAGCGTCGCCATCACAATCACGGGGTCTATCTGCATATCCGCCAAAATATGTGCGGCCGCAAGCGGGTGAATAATATAGGGCTCTCCGGTTTTGCGCACCTGTCCTTGATGTGCATCGTCTGCAAAATCGTAGGCAAGGCGAATCATATCCAAATCAGCCTTTGGGTCGTAGACATGTATTTTCTCGATGAGAGATTCAATTGTTTGTTTCTTTTTTATGCTCATATATTTGGCTAATATTCCTTGATTTGTTATATCATTTTTATGTTAGTTTTGCAAGGTATTGTCTGTATTATGTCCCAGAGGGACAATATGAAAATAGGCAGGCACTTCAGTGCCTGTATAAATAACCATAAATACAAGAGTCCCGTAGGGACGACAGAAATAAATATTGGCATTCTGTCGTCCCTACGGGACTCTTGTAAAACTATGTCATAGCACAGGCACTGAAGTGCCTGCCTATTATCACATAGTCCCTACGGGACATGGTAACTATTTTATTGTGCCAGGAATTGAGGTTGGTTTTCTATCTTTGTATACATCAGGATCTATAGTGCGGGAGAAACAATTTCTACCCATGCCATGTTTCCAATTTTCAGATTCTATATTTGGATACCACACACTTGTTTCCATCATACGATTTTTATCAGTATTGTTTTGATCGGTATTAAACATCGCGCATAATTCAAAACTAAGATTTCCGGTAGGGGTGTATTCATATGCGTTTTGTGTTTGGGGATCGAGTGGAACGGTAAAACCGGTGATATCATTTTTAAGGATATCAAGATTTTCAGGTAATGTATCTTTTGTAATCCAATGCTCGATGATTTGATATTGCAGTGTTTGCAAATCTGAAATTCTGTCTTCATCAAAACGTCGTGCTCGTTGTTCTCCTGGTGTGCCCATGATAAAAAATCCGGCGATGATGACCGCGAGTAATACAATCGATGTCCCCCATGCCATATTTTTTGGTACCCGTGTTTTTGTGTCTGCATCTCTGCGTGCGTCCCAGAGGTAATATCCAAATACTGCTCCGGCAACGATGAGAATTACGAGGACTTTGAGTACAAATCGATCTGTAAGTTCACCGCCGAGAAAATTGTAAAGTAGGGTAATGAGATCAATGATAAGGGTGAGTGCTGAAACAAATAAGGTGAGATATATGAGCCACTTGCGAATTTTGAGATCTCGTTTTTCAGGTTCTTTCGCCGTCTCTTTTGAGAGCATGATCGAGAGCGCAAGAAATACCGGCCACACGACGATAAGCGACGCGACGGATCTGCGCATGATATCGTATGCATTGGTAAATGAATAATAAATTAGATCAGGGAAACTCGTATTTATATATTGAAATAAGAGTGCGGTGATACTTATGACACCGATGTAGAGGGTGACGAACATGAGGAGATAGGAGAAGACATCTTTGGGGGTGGATTTGGTCATAAAATTAATAATGAAGAATTTAGAATGCAGATTGCAGAATTAAGATTAAGATTAAGAATTGAGATATGTGGAGATACAGTTGAGATAATGTTGAGATAAGTATATTTATATCATAGCAGAACTAAGCTTTAAATAAAAGAGCGTAAAAATAAAATTGACTTCTTTCTCTCTTTTAAAACAAAAAATCTCCACACACAGGGGTATAGAAGAACAGGCTTGCGCCTGTTTTGTTTTGCAACAGTTTCATCAAAACTTTCCGATACAGGAGGTTTTGTGTTATAATTAAATTACTGCAAAAATGGCATCACCGCACTCATTCGTTTGTCAGTAGTGTCATCCGCAGTTTTATTATGAATCTCTCAACAGCTGCCTCACAACTCAACCGAGTAGGATCTGTACTCAAAAGAAGCTTGGGTCGGCTTGGGATTGAGACGGTGAAGGATCTACTTTATTATTTTCCATTTCGCTATGAGGATTATAGTCAAGTTGTTCGCATTAAGGACTTGCAGGATGGGCAGGAGGTGACAGTGCGTGGGAAGATTGAACTGATAGGGAATAAACGCAGTCCAAGAAAGCAAACTATGATTACCGAGGCACTGGTTGCGGATGAGACTGGGCAACTTCGTATCATTTGGTTTGGACAGCCTTTTATCGTAAAAATTTTGAAAGCGGGGGATGAGGTATTTTTGTCAGGGAAAGTTAAATCAGATATGTTTGGGGTGCAGATAACGGGTCCGTCGTATGAGAAAGTCCGAAGCTCGGGAGTCTCGCTTAATACCCCCCTGCCCCCCGTTCGGCTGGTTCCACTGAGTCACCACGAAGTGAGCTCACGACTCGAAGCCTCAAGGGGGGAAGACGACGGTGTTATCTCTACAACACACACTGCACGTATTGTCCCAATATACTCACTAACAGCAGGAGTTACCGAGAAGCAACTTAGATTCCTTGTGAGTCAGGCTATTGGAGTTAGGAGTCAGGTACCAGAATGGGTGCCGGAGGAAATTCGTGATACTGCAGATCTAATGCCGATTGATGAAGCGTTGCGTGCAATACATTTTCCAGAGTCGCAAGAGGAATTGGATCATGCGGTCAAGCGACTCAAATTCGATGAGGTATTTTTGCTTCAACTTCGTGCAGAGATGACGCGCCAATCTATCAAACGATCACAGGCGCCGAAGCTTGAATTTAAAGAGAAAGAAACTAAAGAATTTGTTTCTTCACTTCCATTTAAACTCACCAAAGATCAAAAAGTCTCGGCATGGGAAATATTGCAAGATATACAGAAGAGCGAACCGATGAATAGACTCCTTGAAGGAGATGTCGGGTCGGGGAAGACGGTGGTCGCATCAATGGCTTTGTATAATACTGTATTGAATGGGTATCAGGGGGTGATGATGGCACCGACGGAGATTTTGGCGAAACAACATTTTGAATCTCTTATTAATTTATTTAAAAATCTAAATGTTAGAGTTGGGTTGTTGAGCAGGAGTCAAGTTTTAATATATGGAGATACTATTGAGATACATGGAGATAGTAAAAAAATATTTCAACCTATCTCTACATATCGCAATGTATCAAAACAAGATTTTCTCAAAGAAATGCAAGAGGGGAATTTACAAATAATTGTAGGAACTCATGCGCTTCTTACTGAGAGTGTACAGTTCAAAAATCTCGGGTTGGTGATTGTCGATGAGCAACATCGGTTCGGCGTCAACCAACGAGCTGCACTCATTCGCGGACAGACGCGGACTGTCGCGGACGAACGCGGACCACTCACTGATGCTGATTTACGCG
>JACPGR010000082.1 GCA_016182415.1 Candidatus Magasanikiibacteriota bacterium | reverse complement strand
ACTTGCTTTAATAATTCCTTAGAAATTTTGTAATTACTCAGTTCTGGTGAAACACCCCCCTGCCCCCCTCAAGGGGGGATTACGACGATCTTGCTTAGCAGGATTCCCCCCTTGAGGGGGGCAGGGGGGTGTTAAACGCGGGTAGAATTAATAAGACACACTTTAAAACTTAAGATTATTTAGGAATTATTAAAGCAAGATAGTATATATGTCAAGTGTGCATGTGGAAAACTAAAAAACCATCGGCAGTGCTCTGCGGATGGTTTTTTTATCCTGACTCTATATGTCAGAATAAACTACTCACTTGTACTCGTACTTACCGCCTGTGTTACCTGTACGTCTCTTCTAAAATCTTCCAAATCTTTCCTCAATACATCTGTATTTAAACGATTTAAAAAAGTTGTGTGTGGATTAGGAGTAATAGTATTATTTTGACTTAATAACATAGGACCATCATCCCCCTTGCCGTCTACTAACTTACCAACAAATTTATCTATATACACTTTATTATCACTACTAACAGTCGCAGTAATAGCAGTTTGAATATCTGCTATAGACTTACCTTCGCGTATCCCTTGCTCCAGTGTACTAAAAGCTTTTTGTGCGTTATCTGCAAACTGCTTTCCCTTATTGTCTAACCAAACCCGACCGACCTCATCTGCACTACCAATGTCAAGCATCGTACCTAAGCTGTCAACGTTTTGAGTAAGATCTGCCTGCCATTTTAATAAAACTGCCATATTCGCAATACGAGCTTTTTCAATTGGAGGTGCCGAACTGTAAGAACCATCATTTTTTCCTAACAATTCCCAAATAGCGCTGACACGTGTATCATCAATGTCTAAATAGGGCATTGTCTCACCAGGAACTTCAGCTCCTTTACGAGAGACATCATGTGCTTGAGTTTCAGCACCCTCCGCCCCCCGTCTTCCAACTATGGCGACTTGTTTAGTAGTACTAGACCCATCCTCACTCGATGTACTCGATAACACATCTCCCGGTCGCACAAACATATCATGTATTTTACCACCGATAGGAGTCATAATCATATCTCTTGTGCTTGTACGCACCAGATCTTGGACACTCATTTTTTCAGTTCTTGTAAAGTGCGGGATATCCTTCCACTCTTGTCCAGATTCAAGAGTAATTCCTTTTTCTGCGGGGTATGTCATTGTAAGATCCAATTTACCATTTGAACCTACAGAGGCTTGGTCTATTACGACCCCTGGGCCATGCCTTTTTTGTAACTCAGCCATGATCCTGTCGGCATTGGATAGACGTGTATTCTCATCACTACCCGGGATTACCTGAATCAATTTATTCACGTTAGTTTGCAGTCGGGTATCCTGAATATATTTACCACGATATTCTCCTCTATCTCCTCTATCTTTGTAGACCTCATAGGTAGTCCCATCGCTGAATTCGACAACAGCCTTATTGCTCGACAATTCTTTTACGTCAAACACATCAGCATTGCCTTTAATCTGATGTATATTTTTGATAATACCTTCTATTGTCTGTGAATCAATATTCATGGTAGTGGCATGCGCAAAACCTTGACGCACCACATTGTCACTGGATACCTCGGTATCATCTGTAGTTGCATGAGTAGCTTCTTCAGACTGCACGACAGCTTCAGATGGTTTATAATAATATGTTTTGTCCGTGTGTTCTACGACCGGCTGTCCCTGTTCATCAACCCCGAGAAATACCGCATCTTTTCCAAATGACAGACGCTTGCCAGCACCATATAATTTTCCACCTGCTTCGTCTTTCCATGATAAGGTCTTTCGCATACCATTATGTTCCATACCTGCCATCATCTTTTTAGTCCATGCAGTCGCATCTTTGGTGCCTGGATTATCCAAGACATGCGTTTTATAACCTTGTGCAAATTCTTCCAAACTTGCCCCACCCTTTATTCCCATAAGACTCAGACTGTGTTTATTCAAACCCAAACTTTCCAAATATTTTACTGCATCAGCCGACCCGCCGTGTTTAAGTATTTCTTCAAATTTTACTGTATCTGACTCACGCACCATTTGTAAAAACCATTTTTTATCTCCCATTCCATCGAGTGAAGAATCACCTCGTCCGCCGGCATTGTAGATACGCTCAAGAGATTCAGGATGATTTTTGAGACTTGGATATTCATCAGTCAATTTGGTGAGATACGCTTTTCCTGAATCAGATATAGTGGGGTGTTTTTCAAAAAATGTATCTAGGTTTGAAACAGGAAGTTCTTCGGGTATGGGTAATTCTTCTAAACCACGCCTACCTGTTCGGTCACTTGAATCTTCCGTGTCCAATCTCCCCCCTCGAGATTCTATCCTTTGAGCATGCTCTTCTGCAGATAAGCGTGCTCCCTCAGCATTGATAGGCTTAACAATCTCACTCGTATCTATCATTCCCCCTGATTTATTAAATCCAAGATCTTGTTTGACAGACTGCACCATCTCACCCACAGCAAGCGCAGTCAAGGCACCTCCCGCAGCCCCAAGTACAGAACCTACCACTCTTCGCCAGTTTCGTTTCAACAAAGACAATGCTTTTTCACTCATATTTTTTTCTTGTGTTTTTGCAATCGCATCTCCATGCGCTTTCATCGCCTCAAGCACTTTGTCCATCTTCATACGATCTTCTTTTTTCTCATCAAGAATACCTGCACGCTCGGCATCTGTCACCGTCGCGCGCAGATCCTGCATGAGTGCGCGAAGTTCAGGATTTATTATTTCACCATTATTTCTTACCACCACATTTCCCGCATGATCAAGCATATCACCTGTTTCTTTGGCTTGACTGGCTATTCCGTATACTGCTAATTCGTGTGGATCTGTGATATTGACATGTAGTAAGCGTTTGAGACGAAGAAGCGGTTCTTGTAATCTTTTCTTGGTTTCAGGTAACAGCACGGTTCCATCGCGTAATGCGTCAGTCGCAGAGACTCGTAACTCTTTGATATCTGTGTATACATTTTTCCGTGCCTCTCGTTGCTCTGCGCGCAGATCTTGGGCTCGTCCTTCCTGATACCCCTTGATTCCCCCAAACACACCCCCCATAGCGACACGTGCCCAATCAATACCACCTGCCTCAGCCCATTTATGGCTTACCAAAAATGCACCGGCAACCAGTCCGCCCATTGCCGCGGACTTTTTGATCCCACTTTTACCTGAATATACTGCCATGGTCTTTTCAAGTACACCCATGATTTTTGAATCAACCGAATCTTTGATTGCGTCAAATTTTGCGTCTCCATTTCCATTCATTTTACTAATCGCATCTGCCAGTTGTTTTTTTTGTTCGGCTTCAGGATTTGTGGTCTCGAGATGTGCTAATGCGCGCTCGTATAAAATACGCCCATTGCTGTCCAATTTTTGCAAAGCACCTTTTAGCTCTTCATCTGTCTCCGTATTGATAAATTTCTCTTTATTAATTTCAGTCGTAATGTCACGAATTGTCTGTGACAAAATACCCGTAAGCGACGGTAACCCTTCAATTTTTGTCTTATCTGTATTACGACGTTCCGTCTCGGTGATTCCTGCCATGATTTGATCCGTAAGCCCAGCAACAACTGAATCGCGTTTACTGTCTTCCAACTTGGCTTGAATGTCTTTTTGACGTTTTTTCATCCATGGTCGCTCAAAGACATATTTATTGAGTGCGCCACGAAGCGCCCCACCTCCTGTACCACCGACTAATGCACCTACCGTACCTGCCGCCGCACCAAAAATTCCTATACCACTCGCAAGTGCTGACACACCGATCGCGACACCGCCCACGAGTACCGCAGTGCTGAGCATGCGAAATGCGATCTGTCCAACTTGTGCATTAAGCTTATCTCGCCAGGTGATATTTTCAGCAACATTTCTATGTACAAGCGCCTTCGCCATTTCATTCATCGCAAGCAGAGAATTCGATGCCAATTTCTCATCCCACAATTTTTTGAAATACTCCCAATCTTTGATACCACAATCTCGGAGTTTTTCCATAATCGCGCCATTCGGAGCTGTTGAATCAAAAATTGTTTTGAAGGCATCAAGTGAGACCGTATTGACAGATCCATCCTCCACAACCCCACCTTCAAACAAAGACTTTACTGCACTCTTAACTTCTGCCTCCCGAGTCTTGAGTAATTCCCGCATCAAAAATTCAGGAATGTCGATTACTGGCTCTGCGTCTGTTTCGTTGTTTTCTTTGTCTTTGGCGTGTGTGGAAATTTCTTTTTTGGCGTCTTCTTGTTTTTTAAACAATTCAATTGTGTCAACAACCTCAGTAATATCTGTGATTAATTTTTCTCGTTTTATGTGTAATTTATCTTGATTATCACAACTAGAATCATCTGTTTGAGCTTTTTCAAGAGTCAATAATTTCCCATATTTTTCTTCCAATTCCTTTCTTTTTTCTTCCAATTCCTTTCTTGCATTGACATCAAATGTTTCAGTTGAATCCTTAGAAATAGATGCAATTAATGTTTCAATTCTTGTGTTAAGTTCAGTATATTTTGCATCAAAATCAAATGCTTCTTTTCCTTCGGGAACTTTTTCTTCTTCGACAGCACCCACTACGATATCCGCCAAAACTTTATCCAAAATTTCAACATTTGCTTCACCATATTTTGGAGAAGTGTTTATATAGTCCTCTACCTGTGGTGATGATCCCGATGTTTTCAGATCTTTAGTAGGATCGGCAAACCTATCGCTCTTGGCTTTTTCTTTTCTCTTATCAACTACCGAATCTATAATCTTTTGATCAAGTGGATTGGCTAACGAATTTTTTAGATAAGTAGCATATACGTCTTGTTTAGCCTTATTCTTTTGCTCTTCAAAACCTTTAATCTCTGCACGAGTTAATTCAATAGATTTAGGTTCAAATTTACCAGGATTTGGGTTATTTTTCTTTTCCTGTGGTGACAATGCGGTCCAGTCAGCAGTTGCTTTTGTATGTGCTTTTTGTGCTTTTATTATTTTTTTATCAAGTGCATCTTTCTGTTTCTCATCAATTTCCGCAAGACGTATTGCAAGTGCTTTATCTATCTGAGCACGAATCATTTCCGCATGTTTTTTCAACTTTTCTTGTTCTTTTCGATCCTGCTCTTTCTCCTTTGATGTACGGAGATGATACTTATCTACTGGGGGGGGCGGTGTAGCACCTTTAATATCTGCAACATCTTTTTCAAGTGTTTTGAGCAAATCACCCGCTTCTTTTAGCAATGCACCCAAATCTGTCTGTAATTTTTCAATTTGCTGTCGATCTCGCTTATTCATTTTTGCCACATCCGGCAATGTAGCAAAAATCTCAGCTACTTTTTCTTGAATTTTTTTATTGCGATCCATGAGCTCTAGTTCTTTTGAAGACCCTAAACCAAACATCTCCGTTTGTAAAGTTTCCAAGCGTTTTTCAAGCTCGACATTTTCTTTCCATAAATCAATAAACTCTTGGGGAACACCAACTGTTTTTTCATTTTTAACCGTATCAGTGACGGTATATTCGATATGTCCCGCTTCAGTGATATGTGCATCACTAACCGTATGATTCCCAAATTTTGAATCAATCACTGTTGGGGTGCTCCCACCGTATTTGAGAATTTTAGGAGCTTCAGATACAAAAATTTCTTCCGAAACGCCAGGTACAGAAGCACCAGCATGTTCAACAACAAGCCTCAAAGTATCACCACGGAGTTCTGCGTTTTCTGTCAATTTTCCTTTTACCCAATCTCCTTTTATGTTGACAACTACTTCAGTATCTGTTTTGTACTCACCCACCTTAACACCATGAAACTCTTGTTCATGCGGTGGCCTTAGTGCTTCATGTTTCATAAATATTACTCTTTAATAGAATGAATTACGGATAATACTGAATGTATTTTTGTTTTATCAATATGCGATCTTAGCTCTGTTACAATTTCTCGCTCTTCTCTTTCAATCTTTCCCCACTCATACAAAAAATCATCATACGTTTGTTTCAAACGACGAATCTTTTCTTGCGTCTCTTTTTTTTGTTGTTCAAGTTGTGTTTGGGTTGGGATGGGCATAGGTGGGTAATACGCAACTCTCCCCTCGCTCTTGTGAACGCAACTCTATCCCCGCCTTTCTCTTACCGAAGAGAAAGGAGACACACGTTCACGTGTCTCCCTCTCTTTCGTAAGAGAGGGCGGGGGAGAGTTGCGGTCACCAGAGAGGGGCGAGGGGAGAGTTGCGTTCGCTAGAAGGACGAAAATAGATTTGCGTTCACTAGCGAAAAGTAAATTGCATTCACTAACGAGGCAAGTACCTACGATTATTTCAAATTGATAAATTATTATTCTCAAATATCCAATATTTTTTGACAAATACAATTGATGTCTCGATACACTTCTACATTTTCAAATCTCAATACCTTCAATCTCATTCCTGAAATAACAGTATCTCTCATTATATCATATTCTTTTTGAAAGTCATGCACATTTCCATCGAGTTCAATCACTAACCCAAGCTCATTACAATAAAAATCCGCAATAAAATAATATGTGTGTCCATTTTCATGAAAAATGATTGGGTGTTGTCTCAAAAATTTCAAACCATTAAGACGTTTGGCTCTCAATTTTTCCCATAAAATCAATTCTGCTTTTGTCTGATTTTTTCGCAATGCCCTAGCTCGAGCTTTGATTTCTTGGTTTAGGTTGGTATAGACCATACGTATGTTTTAGACTTCGAACAACTCTCCACCACGGTGAACGCAACTCCTGCCGGCAGGCATGGCTATCCCCGCTTTACGCGTGAACGCAACTCTATTCCGCCCCAGTGACCGCAACTCTCCCCTCGCCCTCTCTTACGAAAGAGAGGGAGACACGTGAACGTGTGTCTCCTTTCTCTTCGGTAAGAGAAAGGCGGGGATAGAGTTGCGTTCGCCGGAGAGGGGCGGGGGTGAGTTGCATTCACCAGACGCGAGATGAGTTGCGTCGCATTAGCAATCACGAAATCTGCGCCACCACTTCTTTCAATTCCTCTGCAAAATCAGTTAGTGTCTTTTGCAACACCTCATCAAAATCAGGAACATACTTTTTCCAAAACTGTTGCATTTCTTCCGGATTAATATCTTCTTTTCCCAACAATTGCTCCAACTCCATAGCCGCCTCCCCCGGCAACCTCGGCATCAGCGCAAGACCGATACGACGCTCCGCTTCTGCCACAAACTGTGGCACATACTGTGCACGTGTTTCTTCGGTCATCTTGTCAAACCCTGCTTCGTCGAGAGTTTTTTCAATATACAATTTTAAAAAATCAAATTGTGTGTCTTCCATAGAATTAGTTACTAAGTAAATAAATGGATACGAAATACGAAAGGTACGAAATTACGAACACCAAACATTTCGTAATTTCGTACCTTTCGTATTTCGTATCCAATTCTTTTTTAAAAAAATTACTTTCTTACAACAACCAGTCCTCCTACAAGAATTCCCACAATAAACCCCAAAAACACATTCATCCCCACATTTGGCCGTACCGGCCACTTACTCACGACCGGACTATTGACGACTTTGATCTCCACATCTCCGCCCACATACTCCCAGCCCTTAGACGCGAGCGCCTTGACTACGGCGTCAGCAAGATAGACGGCTTGGGCAGAATCAGGATGATATGCCGAGACATTGAGCACACCCGTACCATATACGACTGAAGGTACGACAGCTTTTTGCCACAGCTTTCTTTTTTCACGTTCATTTTTTTGTTCAAAAAAAGACCAGTCAATTTTATTATTTTGTTGCTCTTTTACTTTGCCATAAAAATCATTAGTCTTCATGACCTGTACAATATTTTCCCCCACGCGCTCAGCCGCACGCACGACAGTGTAAGGATCGACACCGGTTCGGGTTTTTGAAATGATGAGGACTTGGGCATCGGCGCGGTAACTGAGGGGAAACAAAAGCGTGAGACCACCGGCAGATAAACCTACTATTAGACCAATAGTAAATAACATTTTGGAGCGACGTTTTAAAAGTTGGAGAGGGGTGTGTGTAAACATAGTTATTTTTTCTTAACGGTTTTGGAAAGTTTTTTTACTTCGCGATCAAAATCAGAAATATAATTTTTGTCCCGCCCTTTTATATATTTTTCAAATTCCATATTGGCTTTTTCCATTGCTTTCTCATGACTTATTTTCCCCGCATGATTAAGCAATTTCTTTTCGCTGGCTTTCAAAAACTCATCCAATTTTTTTATCCAATCACTCATTTTCATTGGCAGAATACTTAAATTTTGCTTATATTAGCCAAGTAATTTGAGGGGCTGAGTAGTTACATTTCCTTTAAAACTTGTCAACCCCATCAACGGCTTCTTGCTATCGGCCCTTTCCGCTATCATTTCCGCTGCTGTTTTTCCATGCACCGCATAATGCATTTTGTTTTGCAGTGTTGCAAAAAATTTTTGTGTCATCTGAGTATCTTGTGTGTAATCAATACTTGTGGCGTAAATATCCGTCACTTTTTGATAAAAATTCCTTTCGCTGGAACGAATATCTCGTATTCTCTGCAAAAGCTCTTCAAAATATCTTGCCCATTTCCCGCCTTGTTTCAATCTTTCATCATCCATCGTAAAACCTTTTACGATATATTCCTTCAATCTATCGGTTGCCCACATACGAAATTGAGTGCCTTTTTGTGATTTTACGCGATACCCAACGGAAATAATGACATCCAGATTGTAATAATTTACAGAAACATTTTGTGTTTTCCCTTGAATAGCTCCGTGTTGAGTGGTATGTCGGAATTTCCGACATACCAGTTTCTCTGTTAATTCTCCTTCTTTGAATATATTTCGAATATGTTCGGTGACAGTTGAACGACCTTTATCAAAAAGAGTAGCTATCTGATCTTGCGTAAGCCATACCGTCTCATCTTGAAACTGAACATTAATTTTAGTTTGCCCATCTTCAGCTTGATAAATAATGATTTGAGATTGTTGATTTTTTTCCATAAATTTTTTCGGATTTCGGATTTTACCGCGTAACTAGTATATCAAATTCCTGATTTTCCCGCCATACCATCATAGAAAAGCTCTCTCCTGCCGACAAAATCTGTTGCCAAAAATTATGCGGGCCGGCAGTATCGCCTGCGACTCGAATTACAATATCACCTACTAATATAGTATCACGTGTTGAATGTGTTACATAAAAACCCGAAGACGGAGTCTGTGAATTTTGACTTACCGAATCGACAAAATATCCACGCAAACCGATCTCGTCCTTTTTGAGCGTGTCATGTTCGAGCAAATATGGGAGTTGAAATTGGGTATGCCAGAGGCTTTGCAAGAGTCCTGTCTCGGTCACAAATCCGACAATCTGCCCGCCATTTGTCATCACGACCGAACCACTCGACCCATCCGAATCCACAAGCATCTGACTATATTCATCAATGGCACGATAGGGAGCCTTAGCAATGACGACGGTGTCTTCCACGATTCGTTTGTGCCAGACCTTATGGTCTGCGATCCACAGATCCACACCAGGCACGATCTCATACCACGGAGGAAATGAGTTCACATAAAAATTACCCCCCTCAAATTTGAGATATAGCAAATTACGATCTGCGTCAAATACTGTTTTTTCTATATCTTGTACCAGGCCATTTTGATCTACAATTGTCCAAGTCTGTTCGAGTCCGGAGCTATATTCAGGCACAAAAGCGACCCCCCAGCCACTTGAGCTCAACATCACTACGCGACCGAGATAGGCATCATCCGGAAAAAAACTCTTCTCCACTGTTTTGCGCGCATCAAAAATTCTTAGACTCACATTGCGCAGACGAGCCACAACATCTGAATTCGGATAGCGCTCAGTCACATAGCTCCGCACTGAATCTCGATTGATAAAATAGAGACTTCCTTGTGAATACAAATTTGGTTCAAACCACACAAACACTGCAAGCGCACCCACAATCCCCGCGAGCACCGCGACAAACGTATATACCAAAAAAATAACAATACTATGATATGCTTTGTGTAATTGAATTGAAGAACTTTTTGGTGGAAGGTGGGGAGGATGAAAATTTGTCATAATTTCAAGTTATGTATATTGGATACGAAATACGAAATTTACGAAATTACGAACAAAAATGAATTCCTTAAATTTCGTAATTTCGTACTGTTCGTATTTCGTATCCTTCTATATCCACCGAATAATATACAACACAAAAATATATAATACCACGTTTCCAATAATAAACCCCCTCTGCTCATTCCACAAAATCCCTTTGGAGCCCAAATGAAACCGGATAAACAACTGCACAATATACCACACCCACACAGTCAGCAGTCCCAAAGCCAAATACCCAAACGGCAAGAGGCGCAAAACCCACATAAGCTCAATCACCATAAACGCGATAATCATCGTCCACACAACACTATCCGTAAGCCTAATCTTGAAATACAAATTCCATATCATATACGCACCAAATGCAGCATACAAACCCGCGACAAAACTCAAAATCCAAAATGGAGCCATGGGAAAATACAAATGTACCGCAAAAACCCCAAGCAAAAACGCATATACATTAAACACATAGACCATCATCATGATACGACGCAAAGGTTTTTCCTTGATATGTATTGCTCGTTCAATTCTTGGTTCCCACCAATATGCGATAAAGAAAAAAAACGGAACTGACAATCCTACAAAAAACCACCGAAGCCACACTGCCTCGATAAGGGCAATCAAAATAATAAAAGACAGTGCAGTCATTCCACTCAGTGCCGTCTGCTGGCGCGCGACATGATAGCGACGATCGAGTAGTATAAAAAAAAATGACCAGAGAACAATCACCCCGATACTCACATAGACCTGAGCGAACACCAAAAATATGAGCAGAAGCACCACGGCAACAAGAGGGGAAATCAGACGGATCCATGTAGGATATTTTTGCATATACCTTATAACATACAACATGGGATACGAAATACGAAAGGTACGAAATTACGAACATATTAAACACTTCGTAATTTCGTACCTTTCGTATTTCGTATCCTAAATTATTTTCCACTCAAACCCATGAGTAAACCCAGCATTTTTTCCCGTATTCCATCTGGAGAATTTACCACATTCACACGCAATTGGGCAATACCAAGCACTGCGTTCAAATGTGGTTCTTGCATCGCTTTGGGTACTCGTATTGCAAGCAATGCATCTTCTGTTTTCGATAACAATACATCAAGCGAATCTTGCGAAGATTCAATACGCACACGAAGATCAGTAATATATGCACCATATTCTTCCATCATCTGTATCTGCTCAAGCCCCAACTCTTCAGCTGTTTTTGATTCAACGACAAGTGCCTCATCAGCTACGTACGACAAATCATTTTCCGATGCAGGCGTATTTTGAAGATTAGATATATGTGATAATTTGAATAATAACACACCAACCAATATAATAATGAAGAGTGTTACGAGTCCCAAAACTAAAAACATAGTTTTGGATCTTTGGGAATGATGGAACATATATTAAAGCATTAAAATATTAAAATATTAAAACAGATACATATCATCATTTTTTTCATGTTTTCATGTTCTAGTATTTTCATATTTTAATGACGTATAGTATACAATATTTCCGTTAATCTTGCAAAATACTTAAAAAACGGTTACTATATAAGCTAAATTAACAGACATGAAACGAATATACAAACCGAATATTAGACAGATATTAGACAGATATTAGACAGATATTAGACAGATATTATGACGAATATTAGTAAACGGTCACTAAATATTTGTTTAATATTTGTTTAATATATGATAATATTCGTTTAATATTTGTAATAAAATTCATTCAATTTTGAATTAGCACAACTTTTTATTCAAAAAAAACATGCCAAAAAAGACAGATTATGAACTACGCCATACACAAAAAAGCTCACTTTGACTATGAAATCCTCGAGAAATTCGAGGCTGGCTTGATACTGACCGGACAAGAAGTAAAATCAATCCGCGCAAAACAAATCAAACTCACTGGGTCATTTGTCACGATACACAATGATGAGGCATTTCTTACAAACGCCCATATCCCCCTCTATACTCATGCAATAGCAAAAGACTACGACCCGACACATTCACGAAAACTCTTGCTCAAAATCAAAGAAATACGTTATTTAAGAGGAAAATTGCAAGAAAAAGGCTTGACAATTGTTCCACTTTCCATATATACTAAAGGTCGAACGATCAAACTTGAGATAGGAATTGGCAAGGGAAAAAAAAAATACGATAAAAGACGAGTGATTAAAGACAGGGAGAGCAAAAGGGAGATGGGAAGAATACTCAAAGAAAATAAATAGGATACGAAATGATATGGGATACGAAATACGATTTGGATACGAAATACGAAAATTACGAAATTACGAAAGTGAACGATTGTGTTCGTAATTTCGTAAAGTTCGTATTTCGTAATCCCATATCATTTCGTATCCCAAATAATGGGGATGACAGGGTTCGATAGGTGGACCTATGTTATCAATTACACGCATGTCGAGGGTGTACCAGACCTCGTAAATCCATGATACAACTTCTAAGTGCAAACTTAGTTAGCAATGTAAAGAATGCGATTGCTCGTGCTTTCAGTGTTCCTACATTCGCTTCTGTAGTCGCTTAAGTGCTTCTACCATCGCCTTCACGATAGCTGATAGTGAATACGCGGTGTCAACCCAATTGGCTGTAGGATATCAGTATTGACTGATGCTAGTATCTGAAATAATTCAGTCTCAGTTATATGTTATTTTGCCCGTTTTCTAGCATATAATGAAACACCAAACGAGCTATGCATGTAGACGGTGATGGTAACCCATCTAGACCCGGGTTCAATTCCCGGCATCTCCACGAAAAATGGCGTAGCCATTTTGAGTGTCGCGTGATAAAGACACGCAACTCACCTCTCGCCCCTCTCTTGATAGAGAGGGGAAACACGTGAGTCTCCCTCTCTTTTCAAGAGAGGGCGGGGGTGAGTTGCGTCAAGCGTTATAACATCAAATTTATAAAACAAATTAAACTGTATAACAAATCCTATGCGAATCTCTCGAAAAAAACGCCCGGAAAAAGCACTCATCCCACGATATAAAAAAAATGCGGAAATCGAGGCAGAACAATTACTCGTGCTTGACGAAGATGGAAAAAGTCTCGGAGCCATGTCGAGACGAGTTGCGCTTGATATGGCACTTGAAAAAGAACTCGATCTGGTCGAAATCAATCCGAAATCAGAACCACCAGTTGTCAAATTGATTGATTTTACTGAATTCAAATACCAAAAAGAAAAAGAAGCGCGCAAACAAAAGGCACACTCTCGAGCAAGCGAAATCAAAGGCATCCGGCTCTCAGTCCGTATTAGTAACCATGATCTCGATATCAAACGCGAACAAGCAATAAAATTTCTCAACCGAGGAGACAAGGTAAAAATCGAACTGCAACTCAAAGGACGAGAAAATGCACGACCTGAAATTGCCAATGAAACTATTACTGAATTTGTCAAAAAAGTACAAGAACATGTTGAAATTAAAGTTGAGCAAGAAACCTCACGGCAGGGTAAAAAAGTGACCGCAGTTATTGCCAAAAAATAAACACGAATTTAACACGAATTAGCACGAATAAATTAAGATGATATTGCTTATTTTAGCAAAATAAACTTTGCTACATTTAGCAAAGTTTGCTTAATTGAAAACAATTCTATTATATATTATATTTGTGTTGATTCATGTTAAAATTTGTGACTGTACACAGGCGTATCCTTGACTTTTAACATATTTTTAAGATATACTTGCCCCGTTTATACATCTTAGCAAGGTATAGGCATTTTAGAGCAAAAAAATAACACATCTGTATGCCAAAAATGAAAACCCACAAAGCAGCATCAAAACGCTTTGTTATCAAAAAATCAAAAAAACATGGAACCATCGTCCTCAAACGAACTGATGGCCAAGACCACTTCAACTCTCGAGAGTCTGGCAACACCAAACGAAACAAACGCCGAGACAACAGTGCATCAAATCCACTAAAGAGAACTGTAATAAAACTCCTACCAAACCTATAAAATATTAGGATACGAAATACGAACTTTACGAAATTACGAACACAACAATCACTTTCGTAATTTCGTACCTTTCGTATTTCGTATTCACCCAGTCTAAATATAATCAACACAACTAACAACAGTAGATAAACAAGAAACATTATGCCTAGAGTAAAACGAGGAATTTCCCATGTCAAACGCCGAAAAGGACTCATGAAACGAGTAAAAGGGTTTGAGGCTGGACGAAAAAATCTCATCAAACTTGCGCAAACTGCAGATACCAAAGCCGGTGCACACGCATACCGTGATCGACGCATCAAAAAACGATTAACTCGCCAACTATGGCAAGTAAAAATCAATGCTGCTGTTCGCATGTTTGATATGTCATATAGTGTATTTATCGGAGCACTCAAAAAACATAAGATCGCGATTGATAGAAAAGTACTTTCACAAATCGCTCAAAATTATCCAGATGTATTTGCAAAAATTGTGAGTGAAGTAAAATAAACTAATAAAGACACTGATTCCACTCATGACTGCCGGCAGTCATGAGTGGAATCAGTGTCTTTATTTCACACAGCTCAAGTCTTGACAAAAATCCTATTTTGTGCTACTATATGCACGCTAAATGAGTAGTGTCTAACCAAAGACTTTCCTAGTGTTTGACGATGGCGGGATCGTCCCCTCCTTCGATCCCCTGCCGCGTCGGACACTATGAGAGTCTTTTTTGTTGACAAGATAACAAAAATTACCTATACTAGGCTTCGTTAAATTAACCATACCCTATGGGAATGAGAAAAAAAATCAATGCAAAGTTTAAAATAGCACGTGAGAAAGCAAAAATCACTCGTGACAAAAAGAAACAAAAGCGTCTTGCCAAAGCATCATTGGCAACTGAAAAAAAATAATGGCACACTGCCATTTTTCTGGATCGGTAGTTCAACTGGTTAGAGCATCCCGACTGAGTCGGGAAAGTTGCGGGTTCTCAGCCCACAGGCTGACCCCAGTTCGCATCGAAGAAGTCTCGTCTAGACATCTTTATTAAGGAATAATCATAGACTAAAAAGCTCTGCGGACCGGTAGTTCAACTGGTTAGAGCACCGCCCTGTCACGGCGGAAGTTGCGGGTTCGAGTCCCGTCCGGTCCGCTGAGTTTTTTATTTTACAACAACACACAAAAGGAAAGGTAGTTCAACTTCAGCCATAGGCTGACCAGCCTGTGAGCCAAAGGACTCATCCGCTCTTTGGCGGAGGCTGGGGTTTGAGCATCCCGATTGAATCGGGAAAGTTGCGGGTTCTCAGTCCACAGACTGACCCCGATTCGCATCGGGGGAGTCCCGTCCGGTCCGCTAGGAATTTCGCAGGAAAGTAGTTCGCAAGAACTGCTTTTTTGTTTGAAAAATACAATAAAATATGAATCAACCTTATGAGTCCCTGTAGGGATATCATAAGGGGTTCTTATTGCTATTTCTCTAAAGTTCAATTTCTGTTTGAAAAATTTCTTCTAATTTTTTGGTAATGGATAGTTTTATATTTTCAATTTTTTTATACTTATCAGCTATCTCTTTTTGAGCCAACAAATCAAATTCTCCTTCTTGGTCAAGAGGAATCTGTATTTCAATATTTTCAACATCTCCAATTCGTAAATTATTGTTAGCACTATATCCCATGCTATAAATTCTATCTTCTATAACATTTATCATTGTCTTAATAAAATTCTCATCTAACTTATCTACAAAATCATGTTTCATAGAAAACTTTGCAACCCGTTGATTCAAATAAAATTTCCCATCCTCTTTCCATTTTGTTAATCTAAAAAAAGAACCAGATAATGGTAATAAATAATCATCTTTTTTAACCAAAAATTTATCATTAATTTTTTCTAATTTTGGGTAATACACAAAACTCGGTCTTTTTTCAGAAATGTTTTGTATCCTAATTATCGGAACATCAGATGAGTTCCCTGTAAATAAACTTTTTTTAAACGCATAACCAGAAACAATATCAAAAATATCATTAATTTTCATTAACTTACTATTTTGACTTTCGTTTTTTATTTCAACCTGAAATTCTCCAATTTTCTTCTTATACTCCTCAACCTTTTGCTTTGTTTCTTTTACGACTTGATATTTTTCCAGCATTTCTTTTTGAATCTGAACATCAATATTTCCCTCTAAATCAAAGGGTAAACTAACAAAAACTTGAGCCATGTTCTTCAAAGAAGATCTGAGCCCTCTATCAAAGCCGTATTTATGTTTTGCATTAGTAAGTTGCAACATTAGATACTCGGGGAGAACATCATCATTCAAAATTCTAATTGTGCCACAATGATCTGTTGTCACAAAAGGTTTGTATTTTTCAATAAAATTAAACTCAAAATCACCATCAATTCCCCAGATAACAAAATTGTTTTCAAAATTATCTATATTACTTTCAAAATGAGAACCTACAGGTGTAAAAACATTTGCACTATAGATTGGAATACTGCCATTTATCTTGACTAAGTCTTTCTTAACCAATCTTTTTCCAATAAAAAAATCAAAGTATTGTTTATCAGCGATTGATACTTCTCTATAATTATTCTTTAGATTTTTTTTTTCATCAAACTCTTTAAGGAGCTGACTAAATTCAGTAAGTGACTCTGACATATCTCCAATCAATTCACCGAACTCCTTTATGTCAACGGTTTTATCTTCTTCTAAAATACCAAGTTTAATTTGTTCCTCTTTTGTCCACCACCTATCAACAGACCAATGACTATTCGAATCAAATTTGCTGATTGACTGAATTTTACATCTTTTATCAGAATTTATTTTTTCAAATTCTTTTTTATTTCCTTTAAAAAAGGAGTATAAAGTGACCGCTTCTTGTAAATCGTTTTGATCTGTGTCAAAACGATAGATATCTCTTGTTTCTCCAATTTCACTTACAAGATAAGTAAACACAGGATCTATTTGAGTATCATTCTTTTTTATTTTTTTTGTAATTGCTAAAATGTATGTCTTCTTTGGGGTGGTAAAAAATGTTTTAATTGGGAGAGAAATAACTCCATCAATATAACATTCATCTAATATATACTGCCTTAAATTTTTATCATTCTGACGGTTTAAAATTCCATCTGGAACTACTATAAATGCTTTTCCTCCTGGTTTAAGAGCTTTAACAATCCACTCCATGAACAGCCCTTCAACACCCATTGCATTTACCTTGTAATAGTTTACCAAATCTCCATCTTTTTTTATTTCATCTTTAAGATTACCACTTCCACTTGTTACGTACGGAGGATTAGTAAGAATAAGATCATATTCATCTTCTACAGGATCAGAAAGTGTCCCCAAAATAGAGTTGGTTTTTAATGTAAAACTTTGGTTAAATAGTTGTGCGAATGCTTGTGTTTGTCCTGGATTTTCTTTAATAAGATCTGAAAAATAAATCAACATGTTGGCTTTTGCCAAAATAATTGTTTTTTGTTCATCCTTATCAAAACCTTTATCGAAACCATGTATCTCGATTTTGGGGATAATTCCATTCTTTGATATTTTATAAAAATCTTCTAATCTTGTGACAAGTGGCTCTAAAAGAAATTTTCCAACCCCACACGCAGGATCACAAATTTTCACACCTTCTTTAATCTCATCTTTCGCCATTTCAATAATCGGGCGGATAACCTTAAGGGGTGTAAAAAATTGACCCCAATTTTTTTTACTAATACTTTCCTTAAGGAAACTTTCAAAAAGCTTACTTTTAAAATCATAGTCTACATTTTCTAATTTTCCATATTTTTCAAATTTATCTAGTACCGTTTTAAATGTTGTGCTATAACCTTTGATCGCTTTTTGGTCTTTACTTACAAAAATTGTTCCATTAATAATAGTCGTTTTATCCTCGGCGTCTGGTGGAAATAAATCTTTTATTTTAGGACGCACATTGTTCGCATAATATTCTAAAACAAATTCTTTATCCCTTTTGTTATATAAATTCATCAGATATTCAAAATTCTCAGGCTCTTGTAAAACCTCTAAATCACTTAGATATTTAAAAATAAAAAGCTCAACGAATGTATACAAACAATTTTCTGGAGTTGCACCGCTAACCGACCATATATCCTGCCAAATACTTTTCGCAAGATTTGTAGGATTAATAAAATTTCTTGGTTTTATATTATCACTCTCCTCATTAATAGACTCATTTATTTTTTTTATCAGCTCAGCAATACTCTCACTTTTTGGATCAAATAAAGTTTTTATTTCTTTTCCATTTTCATCACCAATTCTATTACCAGTTAAAGCATTAACCCAAACAGTTTCCTGTGTGTCGGTTGCAATAAAAATATTCGCTCCTAATTTTTGTGCGACTTCAACTTCTTGTTCTATGGCTTTATTTTTTTGTACTTCTGTTTTAAATTCAGATGGTTTTTTATATTCGATAACAGCAATAACATTCTTTTTTTGAACAATCAAAGCATCAATTTTTTTCTTTTCGACAGTTCCATAATTTACATTCCTGATTATACCATATTCCTTTAATGCCTTTACATTCGTAGCTCCAATATTATAAAAATCCCACTTTCCAATTTTTGAGGGGTTCTTTATAAGATCTCTTTGTAAAAGTTCTTCGCTCATAGTGTTTAAAGTATATCATTTATTTGCAATCTTGGAAAGATGCGCTATAATGTTGTCGCTATAATGTGTGTCGCCCCAAAGTGATAATGTCACTCGTTTCTATGTCCTTGACACTGTATTAAAACTGTATTACAATTCCGCTATATTCATAATAACCACCTATATACTATGCGCCATGTACTTAGCATATCACTACCACTACAAACAACAAAAGACATCAAAAAAAATGCCAAACAAAAAGGATTTGTTTCTGTTTCAAGTTATATCAAATATCTGTTTGAAACTGACACAAATCTCATATCCAAAGAAGAACTTTTGGAAGATGTTAGAATTGCTGAAATGGAATATACACGCGGAAAAACGGTCAACGCAAACTCAATCGCTGAATTACTATGATAGTTACACACATATACTATTCATCCCGATTCCAAAAAAAATTATTAAAATTACCCCGAGATATTATTGAAATAGCGATCAAAAAAGAACAGATTTTTAAATTGAACCCGCTTCACCCATCATTACGATTACACCAATTACATGATAAATTGGAAAACTTATGGTCAATAAGTATCAGTAAAAATTACAGAATAATTTTCAAACGACAATCAAATGGAGATATTCTTTTTATCTCTATTGGAACACATGATATATACCAAAATTTATAACTCATGAACAAAAAACGCAAAACAATTGGCCTCGCACTTGGCAGTGGCGGTATACGCGGACTGGCTCATGTTGGGGTTATTAAAAAACTTGCAGAACATCATATTCCAATTGATTTTATTGCGGGATCAAGTATCGGATCATGGGTAGGAGCACACTTCGCATTATTTCAAGATCTTGAATTACTTGAAGAAATTACCGTCGGACGACAAAAAGAAAAATTTTATGCATTTATCGAGCCCACGATCGATGGTGGACTTATCAAAGGTACAAAAATGGAGAAATTAATAGACACATGGCTACTCGGTAAAAATTTTGAAGACACGAAAATTCCTTTCTGCGCAGTTGCAACAGATTTAATTTCTGGAAATAGTATCGTACTTAATACAGACAAACTCGCACCTGCTTTGCGTGCAAGTATGTCTATTCCAACACTCTTTGCACCATTTGCATACAAAAACTATCTACTTGTCGACGGCGGTATTAGCCAGCCGGTACCAGATGAGGTGGTAAAACAGATGGGGGCAGATATCGTCATTTCTGTAAATCTGGATAACTATATCAAAAACGATAACTTCGCAGTGGAAAAACAAAATTCTTTACGCTATGTCGCGACACGTAGTATCAATGTTATCCGCTATCATCTCTCAAAATATTCCACCACTCACTCTGATATTATCATTGAACCCTATACACCAACAGTCGGAGCAAGTAGTTTTCGAGATTATTTTGCGCAAAAAATTGCAGGGGCAAAACTTGTTGAAAATGGAGAAATTGAGACGGAAAAAATGATTGGAAAGATTAAGGAGTTGATGAAAGGGTGAAGATTCAAGATTATCCCGATTAAATCGGGAAGATTAAAGATTATAAAAATAAAAAACTTCACTTAGAACCTCCTGCCACGTTATGTGGCAAAAAAGAAAACAAAAAAGAACAAGCTATACACAAAACAACGAAATCATCTTGTATCTAACTTATTTTTGAAAACGTATCTAAACATAAAAATTCATGTTTGTCAATTATAAAACCATCAGCTTAGCGATGGTTTTATGTTATTTCAAAGTCTATTGATTTTACACTCGCTGAAACACCCCCCTACCCCCCTCAAGGGGGGATTACCACGAACCTAACTTAGAGAGATTATCTTATTCCTTATTCCCTCACTGTAGATCACTCACATCACACACTACCCAACTCTCCGGCACTTCACACGGAGTCGGAAACGCAATACAACTCGCATCTGCAGACTGACGCGCATATGTAATCATCTGCACACACAGACGCTTTTCAC
>JACPGR010000081.1 GCA_016182415.1 Candidatus Magasanikiibacteriota bacterium | reverse complement strand
GAAACACCCCCCTGCCCCCCTCAAGGGGGGATTACGACGATCTTGCTTAGCAGGATTCCCCCCTTGAGGGGGGCAGGGGGGTGTTAAACGCGGGTAGAATTAATAAGACACACTTTAAAAACTTAAGATTATTTAGGAATTATTAAAGCAAGTTAGTATAACTAAAATTTGTACATTTCCGCCTGCCGGCTGGCAGGTGTATAATTTGTAATTTGTATGTTAAGTACTCACGAAATCCGAAAAAAATATCTAGATTTTTTTAAACAAAAATCACATGCAATAATTGCTTCTGCGTCACTGCTTCCGGAAAACGATCCAACTACATTATTCACCGGTTCAGGAATGCAACCGATGGTGCCATTTTTGCTTGGTGAAAAACATCCTCGAGGAACTCGAATTGCAGACTCACAAAAATGTTTTCGCGCGCAAGATATGGATGAAGTAGGGGACAATCGGCATACGACATTTTTTGAGATGCTCGGCAATTGGTCTTTGGGAGATTATTTCAAGCAAGAACAAATTCCGTGGATGTTTGAGTTTATTACTGAAGAATTAACACTTGATCCAAAAAATCTATATATTACTTGTTTTGCAGGCCATGATGAATTTGGAATTCCTCGTGATGAGGAGTCAGCTAAGATGTGGCAGGGATTATTCGCGCAAAAGGGAATTGAGGCGAGTATAATTGACGATGCGCAGGCTAACGGCATGCAAGGTGCTAAGATTTTTTATTATCCTGCGTCAAAAAATTGGTGGAGTAGGGCAGGAGTACCCGAAAAAATGCCTGCAGGTGAGCCGGGTGGTCCTGATACAGAGATGTTTTGGGATTTTTCCGCTGACTTAAAACTCCATGAAAATTCTGAGTTCAAAGATCAACCATGTCATGTCAATTGTGATTGTGGTCGGTTTATGGAAATTGGGAATAATGTGTTCATGGAGTATTTCAAAACAGAATCAGGATTTGAAAAATTATCTCAACAAAATGTAGACTTCGGTGGAGGTCTTGAGCGTATGTCAGCTGCGGTGAGAAATGATGCTGATGTATTTACAATAGATTTGTTTGATAGCGCACGAGGTGTGATCGAAAAATTGTCTGGAAAAAAATATGGTGAGCATAGTGAAGAGACCTATGCGTTTCGTGTGACTCTTGATCATTTGCGTGCTGCCACATTTCTCATTGCAGACGGCGCTTCTCCTTCAAACAAAGACCAAGGATATTTCACTCGTCGTTTCATCCGTCGTGCTGTTCGCTTCGCATCGAAGCTTGGAATCAACGAAAATTTTTGTGCAGAAATCACGCGTGGATATATCGAAACATATGCACATCAATATCCGGATTTGGAAACAAAAAAAGATCATATTTTTTCTGAATTACATACTGAAGAAGATAAATTTCGAGTCACGCTTGAGCAAGGTATTAAAGAATTTGAAAAAATTCTTGCAGGTTTTGCACGAGCGTTTGAAAAAACAGGACAAAAATTTACTGAGATTTCTGCCAAGCAAGCATTCAAACTTTATGATACCTATGGGTTTCCTCTCGAGATGACGGAAGATTTGGCAAAAGAACATGGACTCACTGTCGACAAAGCAGGTTTTGAAGAGGCATTCAAAAAACATCAAGAAATTTCACGACAAGGTTCTGAACAGAAATTTAAAGGTGGACTTGCAGATACATCTGAGATGAGTGTAAAATATCACACCGCAACGCATTTGCTTCATGCGTCAGTACTCAAAGTCCTCGGCTCGCATGCTACACAAAAGGGGAGTAATATTACTCCTGAGCGATTGCGCTTTGATTTTGCGCATCCGGAAAAAATGACTGATGTACAAAAAAAAGAAGTAGAGGATTTGGTAAATGGTGCAATTGCGCGAGATTATTCGGTAACTTTTGAGCTCTTGCCATACGAAGAAGCCAAAAAACGAAATGCGATTGGGTTGTTTGAGGATAATTATGGAGATCAGGTGAAGGTCTATACGGTGGGAGATCCACTCGGCGTGCCAGTTGCAGATCCGTCTGCGGATACCTTTAGTCGTGAGCTCTGTGGTGGTCCGCATGTGGAGCACACGGGGGTGCTTGGGAAGTTTAAAATTGTAAAAGAAGAGTCTTCTTCAGCAGGAATACGGAGGATTAAGGCGGTTTTGGAATAAATTATTATTTTTTTACAAGATTTATGAAATTATTAGAAATAAATGATGACGAAGTGGTCACAATGGATGATTATCCCATACATGATTTTCTAGATGGCGATAGCGTGATTATAAAATTGTATTTTAGAATTTTTGAGAAAGATTGTGCTGATATTATTGCACGAGTGGTAATACTACCCAAAGATTTGGTAGCATCTGCATTTGATGAAAAAATAAAGGAAAAATTTGTTGAATTTGAAAAAAACCATCTACAAGTCAAATACTTTGCGCTTGACGGCAATCATCGAAGCACTGCTGCATCTCTTACGAAATCCAAAATACCGGCAATGCTTTTTGAAAGTGAGGTTCTTCGTAAATTATTGTGGGTACCTAATTCCAATCCCGTAAGGGATGGAATATATTAGGCAGGCACTTAAGTGCCTGTATTGCGTATATTAAATGAATGAGTACCGTTAGGTACGATATAAATATGCACACCTAGCT
>JACPGR010000080.1 GCA_016182415.1 Candidatus Magasanikiibacteriota bacterium | reverse complement strand
CGTAGGGACGAAACAAAAAAGTTTTTTTCGGTCGTCCCTACGGGACTCTAACTACAAAAAAACTCTTTAGCAGGCACTAAAGTACCTGCCTATTATCAATTGTCCCTAACGGGACAAAACGGATAATTTACTCAATAACTCGTATTACAACTTCATCCCCCTCTTCAAGCCCTGAAATCACTTCAACAAACCCCCCATCCCCTCGCAAACCCGTCTCAATATATACATCTTTTGGTTCATTATTTTCTAATACCTGTACAAATTTCTTTCCCGCATCATCCGTGCGTAAAGTTCGTTGCGGAATAAATAAAACATTTTCTTTTTGCTCTGTCGCAAAGGTTACATCCGCGCTCATACCATTCAAAATCGTATGACCATCTTTTTCATCTTCAAGTGAAACCGTAACACTATAATACACCACATCTTGAATCACCGTCTCACCAATTTCTATTTCACTGACTTTCCCAATAAACTCTACATCATCTCCATAGGCATCAAGCGTAATTTGCGCGTCATTACCTTGAGAAATTTTGATAATATCAGTTTCAGGAATATCGACTTTTACTTCAAAATGCGGACTGATTATTTTGACGACAATATCAGCAGGGCCGACATATTCCCCTACTTTTGCATCAATTTTACCAATTACTCCATTAACCGGGCTTATAATTCGAGATTTGTTTCGAGCTGCTGCAGCTGCTGAAAGACTTGCTTGTGCTTCGCGAACCTGTGCTTGAGCTGTCGCCACATCTTCTACTCGAGGAGGACTTTTCACATCGTCATAGCTCGCTTGTGCTTGCGCAAGCAAGGCCTCATATACGGCAATGTCTGCGTTTGCCTTGGCTTTTGCATTGGTCAAGTTGGTTTGTGCCTGTGTGTATGCAACTTGATAGATAGAATAGCTGTTTTTTGCTGTCGCAATTGCCTGAGTTTGGTCTATAAGTGCACTATATTTTGTGGATACTGCATTTCTATCAGTCTGGATATTTGATTTGAGTGTTGTCAACTCACTTTGTGTAAGATCTCCGATAGGTACGGTCGCGTCCAAGACCTGAGACACTGCAAACAATAATTCTTTTAGGGAAAATAAAGCGTTTTGTCCCACTACTATCACGGCATCGATTTCAGCGCGCGCGGTTGAAATACCAACTGCATTGATCTTGAGATCAGCATTTAGTTTCGCTTCTTTTGCAATATAGTATTTTGTGTGTGCCGTATTTAAGGCACTACTATTTAGCGCAGACAAGACATCATCGAAATCATCATTGGCAAGCGTGTTGTCAATACCCAAAATATTGTCTGCTTCAGTCAGTGCATCGGCAAGCGTGCTTTGAACAGATTGTAAAAGCGCAATCATATCCTCGTATGCATCCTCTACAATTTGACTATTTTCTCCGCCTTCTGATAATTTGAGATTATTTTGCGCTGTTTCGAGAGCCGCCTTGGCATTTGCAATCGTATCAGCAGAACTTGCCATAGCTTGATCAAGATTGGCACTCGCTTGATCAAGTTTTGCTTTGAAATTTGAAATATACTCACTCGTCTCGCCTGCCAAAACTTTATTCAAATTTGCCTGCGCTTTTGCCACACTCGCGCTCGCCTGAGCAACTTGCGCATTGAGTTGACTCAAATCCAAATCAACTAAAATTTGTCCTTTTTTTACACGATCATTTGCTTTTTTATATACTTTTCCAATACGACCGCCTGCTTCAAATCTAAGCTCGAGTTCATCGGCAGACTCTACTTTTCCGGTTGCGTCGACTGTCTGAACCAAAGTGCCGCGTTCGACTTTGACGGTTTCATATTGAATTGGTGCATTGGCTTTTTGGATTTGACCATATACGATTGATCCAATAACAAGACCACCTACGACAAGTGCATAGAATAGTTTGCGCTTATACCATTTTTTATTTTTTGTATTTGTTTGTTCCATATTACTTTTGTAACTACTCACCACCCATGTCCTGTGAACGCAACTCCTGCCGGCAGGCAGGAGTTGCGTTCACGAGTAAAGCGGAGTGAGTAGTTACTTACTTTTTTAAATCCTTGATTTTTTTAGTTAAATCACTCACAAATAATTCCATAAGTTCTGTAGGGAACAAAACTATCGCCCCATCTTTTTCCATAACAAAAAAATTATCACCCTTATTTAGTTTCAAAGAATCACGCAACTTTTTCGGGATTACCACCTGCCCGCGTTCACCAATAGAGGCAGAACCATGGAATTCTCCCCAACCATCAAAATGATTGTTTTTTTGTTTTTTGCTCATAACAAAAAAGTATGATTATTCATACTTATCATACCATATTTCTTGAGAAAGTCAAATTGTCAATTTAAACGCTGATTTCAATAATATCCAACATCTAACCACCAAGTAGTTTCTGTGTAAAAACTCAAAACTCTAATATCGTTCAACTGAGCTCAGTTCTGGTGACATCACTGGAACCACGTCGAAGTCTAAATCCAAAACAATACTAAAATTCAAATGAAAAAAGCGTTTAAAACATTTTTTTTTTGAATTTTGTATTTGTTTTGCCTTCGGCCGTGAGCTCACTTCGTGGTGACTCAGTGGAACCAGGCCGAATCGGAGTTTTGAGTTTAGGGTTTTGGAATTTTTACACAGAAACTATTTACTACTTACCACTTAAATCAACATTCCAAATTTTCCAAAAACCTTTTAAACCCAACTCTAGGATCATGCTTATTTTCAACCGCGTGATAAATCGCATGCGCAAAGGGTGCATCAATATGATATGTTCTTACGAGTTGTATGAGGCAGTGTACCGCGCTTAAGCCTTCAATGGTCTGGGATATTTTTTCTTTCGCTTCGTCTGTGGTCAAACCTCTGCCCAAATACTCTCCAAAACTTCTATTCCGCCCGGTTTCGGCAAAAGAAGTTCCAATCAAATCTCCCAAACCTGCGAGCTCATACGCAGTACCATTTTTTCCACCCATTGCGTGTATAAGTACATTTAATTCATGTAAAGAGAATGTAAGAAGAGCTGCTTTTGCATTTGATCCGAGCTGCATTCCATCACAGATACCCATTGCAATTGCATAGGCATTTTTAAAAGTACCTCCAACTTCGACGCCGACAATATCCGTGAGTGGAAAAAGTTTTATGTATGAATTACCAAGCACTGTCTGAACCGATCGAACCGCATCTGCATTTTTTGACACAATATTCATCGCGGTAAATCTCTTTTCTGCCATCTGCATCGCAACGGCAGGTCCGGAAATCGTAACAAAATTATTATGTTGTAATGTATTTAGATGCGCTGAAAGCACGCTCGACATCGGACGCAAAGTCTCGGGACAAATACCCTTCGAGGTGTTTACAATAATCGCTTCATTTGGAATATTTCTTGTCGCAAATCCAATCGTGTGTTCAAGCACACAGCTTGGTATCGCAAGAAACACAAAATCCGCATCCTCAAGCGCATCTGCAATCGCAAACTCAGGAATAATTTTTTTAGAAAGAATAATTCCTTTCAAATATTTTTTATTCTCATGAAATGTCTGTATCTGTTCCAAGGGTTCTCTGTCCCCTTCCCAATTCCAAATCCGCACGGTATGTCCATTGTCAGCCAAAACTTGAGCAATCGCGGTGCCCATATTTCCTGCGCCGAGAACGGCGATTTGTTTTTTTCCTCGCTTCATAAATATTATTCTAATCAACTAATAAATGCTAATGCTACTAATAACTACTAATATTCTTCGAAGTATATTCGTAGTTATTAGTAGCATTAGCATAAATTAGTATATTAGCATAATATTTTATATTAAAAAGAATAGGATTGCTAAACCCACTACTATTCTATACACCACAAACGGCCTAAAACTCCATTTTTGAATTATTTTCATAAGCCCCCAAATTGCAAAAAAACCACTGAGCATTGAGGCAATAAAACCTGTAGCAAGAACACTCAAGCTCAAATCTCCCAAACCATTTTTAAACATCTCAAACACATTAGTCATACCTGCCAAAAAAATTATCGGAACACTCATGAGAAATGAAAACTCTGCAGTAGATTTTTTATCAAGTTTACTAAAAAGTCCTGCAGTCATGGTAATCCCCGAACGACTTGTCCCAGGGATGAGTGCAATAGCCTGCACACAGCCGATGAACAAGGCATTTTTCCAATTCAATTTTTCAAGACCATTTTCTTTTTTTCCATATGTATCTGCAAACCACAATACTAATCCCCAAAAAATAAATCCAATTGCGATGACCTCGGGTATGCGTAAATTTTGTTCAATCGCGTCACCAAATAAAAGACCAATAATTCCTGCAGGGATGATACTTAAGATGAGAAGCCATGCAAGTCGACGAAAATCCGAAATCCGAAATCCGCCTTCGTCCCGAGCTGAGGCCGAGGGGAAATCCGAAAATTTCTTAATTTTAATTCCCAAAAAACCACAAAATATCATCCACAATTTTTCTCGAAAATACACCACCACTGCAAGCAAAGTCCCCAGATGCATCACGACATCAAATCCTATCCCCTGATCTGCCCAACCAAATAATTTTGGGATAAAAATAAGATGCCCGGAGGATGAGACGGGGAGAAATTCGGTAAGGCCTTGGATAATACCGAGGGTGATAGATTGGAGGATGGTCATAACTTTAAACGCGCCATTTTATATACTGAGGGCTAAGGCCACAAAACCTCTACCAAAGCAGAATAGATTCACATGTGGTACAATAATACCACTCATCTGTAAGATGAGTATTTAGTATACCACAAACTCAATAAAAAAACATTTTTTCTTCAACTCTCTTCAAATATATTTACAACAAACCCCAGACATGCTATAGTACAAATACTTTTCACCCAAGGGGGGAGGAGGAGAAAAAAATGGGGAGCAAAAAGCTCCCGCCACACTGGTTCATCAACCAGTGCGGCAGACCCGTTCGCGTCAAGAACGGGTCGCTTGTCGTACTGATTTTTCAGGGATGGAAATATTCCCTGAAATTCGTACGGCAAGTTGTCTACTCCGTCTTTCGAGATGGAGTAGACCTTGGCGTCGTCGCAGGAAAGTCCCGCGACGAGTGTATCGAATTGGCAGAACAGAATTTCTGTTCTGCCAAAAAAAAGGAATGACATGATTTTTGTCCAAGCGGTGGAAAGGTTTCTCATACAACCCACCTGCCGCTGCCTATTGGCTGAATTATCTCAACCAAGAGGCAAGGGAGGAAACAGGTGGCTTGTATGATACAAGAAAGCCATGAAATATGGCTTTCTTTTTGTTTGTATAGAGACTTAAGGCAATGCATTTTTTAATGCATCCACCTTATCTAGCTGCTCCCAGGGAAACTCAGGTCTGCCAAAATGTCCATATGCTGCAGTGGCTCTATATATTGGCTGTAACAAATTTAAATGATCAATAATTTTTCCCGGTCGGAAATCAAACACTTCTGTTACTGCCTGAACTAATTTTTCATTATCAACTTTTCCAGTTCCAAATGTATCTACACGAATACTCGTTGGCTCAGCTTTTCCAATTACATACGATACTTGCAATTCACACGTATCTGCAAGACCTGCAGCAACAATATTTTTCGCGACATACCGAGCCATATACGCGCCAGATCGATCTACTTTGGATGGATCTTTTCCTGAAAAACAGCCACCGCCATGATGACCCATACCACCGTATGTATCTACAATGATTTTTCTTCCGGTCAAACCGGTGTCCCCTTGAGGTCCACCGACGACAAAACGTCCGGTCATATTGATATAAAATTCTGTTTTTTCATCCAAATATTTTCCACAAATTGGCCGTATGACATGTGCAATAATATCAGATCGCAATTGTTCTGTAGTAACGGTATCATGGTGTTGTGCGGCAATTACCACATTGACTAGTCTGGTCGGTTTACCATCGACATACTCTACTGCCACTTGTGATTTTCCATCTGGCCGCAGATATGGAAGTAATTTATTTTTTCTTACTTCTGCTAAACGTCTTGATAAATTATGCGCCAATGTTATGGGCAATGGCATAAGTTCGGTAGTTTCATTGGTGGCATAGCCAAACATAAGACCCTGATCTCCTGCTCCTTGATCTTCGAGAGAAACTTTGTTTACACCTTGCGCAATATCGGGCGATTGTTCATGAATAGAAACCAAGACTCCGGCATGCTCATCATCAATCCCGTATGCGGGATCTGTATATCCAATCTCTTCTAATACGGTTCGTGTTATTTTTTGCACATCGACATAGCCGCGAGTAGTCACTTCGCCACCGACAATAACAAGACCTGTGGTAGTAAAAGATTCTACTGCAACATGTGAATTTGGATCTTGAGAAATGAGACCATCTAAAATAGCATCCGAAATTTGATCACAAATTTTGTCCGGGTGACCTTCGGTGACTGATTCGGAGCTAAAGATATATTTTTCTGACATATATTTGTTAAATTGCAAGTTACAAGATACAAACAAATTTCAATTCCAAAATCCTAAATTCAAAACAAATTCAAATTTATAAATTCAAATATCTAAACATTCTAAATTTCTGAACTTTGGCAAATTGTAACTACTCACCCTGCGTTACTCGTGAACGCAGGGTGAGTAGTTACGGCAAATTTAATATTTGAATTTAAGTATTGTTTTGATTTTAGATATTTGAGTTTTAAGTTTATATGTAACTCGTATATTAAAAAACAACTTAGTTAAGTTGTCCAAGAAGATAGAAGGTCTCATTTATCCTAAGCCAAGCAGGAAGAAAGAGACCGAACCTTGTTGAGCAGTAATCGCGTCTATCGACCGAGGCACGATGTTACATCACGAGTCCCGATAAAATCGGGATTTTCGTGATAGACCGACCAACAAGGAGCACCATATTCTTGAACGATTTTGTGTATGTATCACATAACACATCACACATAATATAATAATTCATTGGACTAAAAAAGTCAAATTTTCGTTTCACTCAAACTGATGTTCAAAAACTCTGTGTAATCATCTTTAAAATCAGTGAAATCAGTGTTTCAAAACATCTTCACCACACTATACACAACCCCAATACTAAACGTGATAAACAATATTACACCCAAAAAAACAGTATGGTGTAATTTGAAAGTTCCATGCTCAAGGTGCTTCATTTGTTTTGCTCGCCAATACATAAGCAAAATCAAAAGTAGTTCAAGACTAATAAACACGCCCCCCACAATATCAAGAGCTGAAATAAATTGTCGCAGCCCGAGTACAAAAATAAGCAAGGGTATTCCTAATGTATATAATGCTGCGGCAGCGGGTTTTATCTTAAAATCCCAACAAAGCGAATCTTTGAGTGATACACCAACAACCAAAAAACTAGTAGCCATGGCAAAAATGGCAAATATATTTCCCAAAATAAGCACTACATGCCCAACTTGTTTACCAAGACCTATGGTTGCAATTTCAGTAGTTTCTCGGCCGGTAACTCCGACGACGACGATCATAAATAATATGTAGAGGCTAATCACAATTAAATCTGAAAAAATAATAGCCTTTTTAAACATTCGATTTTTATCTTTGAGCAAACTATATGCTTCAGGTATCGTCGTCGTCTTATGAAATGCAAACAAAATCACGCCATATGGCAGAAGTAAATCGGATACGTTGACATGTACAAAAGAATCGAACGAAATATGATTAGCGCTTAGTCCAACAATAGATAAAATTACTACAAGCAAACCGATCAACAAAAAAAACTCAATCTGTTTGATCATTCGAAGCCCTCGAATAACAAAAAAACTTCCACATACAAAAAAACTAATGCTCCACCAAAAACTGCTTCCGCCAAAAATAGCTGCAAGTGATATGCCTTCACCAATAATATAAATAATAAGTCCTCCACACAATGTCGCATACACAATCGCAGACATACACCATTCACCAACAACTCCCAAATATTCTCGCGCAAACCCTACAAGTTGCAAGGGCTTGCCAGTCGCAATACTCAATTCTCCAATAAGTAAATTGAGACCCATCATCAGAAGCCCAAGAGTTAAAATATAAAAAATTCCAGGAATAATCCCTACTTTTGAAATCGCATATGGAATTCCTAGTATTCCTGCTCCGATACTTCCCGCAACAATAAAAGCCACCGCGCCTGTTAGTGTGATTTGCTTATGGAATACACCGTGATGTACTGCAATAGGAGCATTTTTCAATTGTGTTGATCTGACAGGTAATCGAAAAAACATACCTTAGTTAAACTCAGTACTCGATGATACTTCTTCTTTAATAAGTTTCCACATCGTATCATCTTGTTGAATTTTTTTCATCCAATACCACCATTCTAGGCCCCACAAATATGCGCGCCGTGTGCCAACTCGTTTCGCATATTCAATGTGTTTTACAAGACGCGTGGGGTTCATAGTTTTTGTCTGTTCCTCAAGCGGCGTATCAGTGGGCGCAGTATTGGTAAACCATGGCTCTGCCTGAAGCTCGGCGATATATAATCTCTCAAGAGGGATACCAACAAGTTTTGCTTTAAGACGATAAAATGCTGCAGGCAACCAATCATATTTCCATACGATGCCTCGCGGAGTTCGCACGACTCGATACATCGTAGTGCCAAATATATCACCTGCTTTTGATGCCGTAGACCAGGTGCTGAGTTCACCGCTATCAGTTACCATGACTAAATGCACATCATCTAAGATATGAACCAATTTTATTTCATCGTCCACCAACTCTAGTTTAAAATTTTTACAATCGCCAAAACGAAATCTAATAAATGGTTCATTTTCCACTTGCCATAATTCTAATGCAGTATGTTTTTTGTAACGATTAATCACCGCACCTATATAATTAATCAAAGATTGCCGATACTCCGACTCAGACAAATCAGCCGACCAAGCCGGCACATGGCACTCAGGCCAACGAGGTGCTTTTTGTCCGACTACAAGTGTTACCTTTGTACCATGTGTTTGAGCCTCATGCATCATAAAATCTATATCAGAGAAATCATAAACTCCTTTCTGTTTTTCAATCTCACTCCACATTGCGGCAATACGGATATAGGTGGGTTTAAGGTCGTCAAGCATCGCCAAATAAGTTTGCTTCCAATCCAAACCTAAGGATACTGCATGATTTTGGTTGAAACTAATGCCAAAATCAACAGGGTATTTTTTGATACTTAGCAACCACAAAACTCCATACAATACCAAAATCGCAATTAATAGACTAGCAAATATGTACATAGTTTTTTTCATAACACAAACATCACCGAACCCGCACAGACCAAAAATATCGCCACCCACTCAAGCGCGCGTTCTTTTTGGGTAAAATATTCATTGAAAACTTTTGGCGAAAACTTCGTAAAAAATAAAATAAGTAAAAACATACAAACATATTGCAATCCGCTCAGTGCGGTTACTAAAGAAACTGAGCCAATAGAAATTGCATATTGAATAAGGACAACCGCAATCACACCTAATATCTTTGTCGCGACAACGATTAAACCGACATATTTCTTTGCAATTGTTTTCGGTATTTCTGTTTCATTTTTTTTCTTTCTCAACGCTTTACGCACAGAGGGAAAAATTAACACCAATAATCCCACAAGTCCTGTGGTCGCTCGCGTCCACACAAACCCGGTCAAAAACGGATACAGATCATACAAATACTTTGCGCTCACATGAGATACTGCAAACAATAGTCCGGAAATAATAGCCCATACAAAACCCATATGAAAACCCCGATGTTTTTTTGAATGTTCAAATGAAAGTAGTAGTGAGGCACTTGCTAATACTATAATTCCAATAATTTGCAAATTACTCAATTGTTCAGACAAAAGATAACCGGATAATGCGTATGTAGAAATTGTAACAATAGCGCCATTAAATGGATTTATATGAGACGCTTCTCCAGACTTAACTGCTTTGTACAAAGTCCATAACGCAAACCCAAAAGCAATTCCAGAAACAAGCGCCCACACCCAATCAATTCCGTGCAATAACTCCACTCCAAGTGGCCAGGCAAACAATGCGGCAAACATAAAAATAGTTGAATAGAAGGTATATACAACCGGTTTATCAAGAGACTTGCTAAGAATAATTTTGTCAAGTATAAACGTGAGCGCCAAGAAAAAATATCCGGCAAGTGCGATGGGAAACCACATAATAAAAATTTCTAATTCACCTAATTATCTAATTCACCTAATAAAAATAAAAATTCTAAAATATATAAATTTGACATTTTATTAGGTGAATTAGAAATTAGACAATTAGGTGAATTATAGCAAATGCATATCCTCTATCTCACTCTTCTTATTTTTGAGAACCACTTCCTCTACATGATATGCGCCATTTCGGGGGGCATTGAGAAAACCTTGCATTGCAGCGCTTGCAAGCCAACCGGATTTGAGCCAGTCAAAAAACCATTCATGTGCGTACTGAGGATCTTCTTGCGCGACCCCCGCACCGATAGCTTCAAGCCATTGTTTGTTGAAATTTTCTTGAGAACCAACACTTGGTGCCATAATAATAGGAATACCTAAACCTGCGTAAAAAGATAATTCACTGGGTTTGGTCCACAATACATCCGTCGTATTAAGTGCCTCATTAAATTTTTTGAAATACTCAAATTTTGAATCCGCATACACAATTGAAACACCTGAATGTTTTTTATCAAGACCCAAATCTTTGAGAATAGCTTGATAATACCGACATACATCATTTCGAGTGCCTGCAACCAAATTTAAACGCATCTGGCCTGTTACCAAATGAGTATATAAACTCTGTGTAATCGTCGCCCCGAGCTCCCGTTGAGCTCCCGCTCCACCTACTGCGAAAGTAATCGTAAGCGGATGTACGGGAACGCAGATATCAGTACAAAACCTTGAACCCAAAAATTCCTGAATCGTGTGTGTATATTTATTTCGATACCGTTTCTCCGGATCTAAATGAATTATTCGTTCACCTAAAGCTTTTTTTAAAACCGACAAATTTTTTCCTCCGATATTTTCTTTGGGAAGTGGAAAACCCGTGATTGAGATTCGATCTTCAACAACTCCATACAATTGCAAGCGTTCTTTGACACGCCTATTGGGAACCAGATAATTAATCTTCGAGGTGCGTGGATCAAGCGGCACCCATGCGCGACTCACGTCCGTATCCGTACAAATACAATAAATCTTGCCTGTATATCCATGTACATCGGCAAAAAACGCAGTCGTAAAAAATGAGGTGATATATGGCAGATGTTCACGCTTGTTTAACTCATCAATCAAATGTTTTCCCCAGCCTTTGTTAATTAAGGCATAAATTTGTTTGAGTTGCATGGTTGGCTTACTCAAATCTCGATGGGGATAAAAGGGCTCAATGCGCTGTACATAATCCATGATACCAAAGATTTTCTCGCCAATAAGCGGTAGATGCTTCATACGCGAAATCGTCTCATAGAGACCCTGTCCGCCACTCCACTTTCGTTCGTCCGATTTTGGAATACCTCCATAGTTGTTTGCATTAATCACGCCATATCCATTCATCGACATACCTTCCACATGCGCCGCACTATCAAAAAGCGGGTATACTGCACGCTGGTGCCCGTATCCCATGTCGACGGTGATGATATAGGCTTTAGAGAAATTTCGATCGGATCGGGAAATCTTTTCTACCATAGAATTTTTAAAAATTAACTACAAAAAATTATACCATATTTTCTTCTTTAATAAAATATCATATTTGCAGTTACCCAAAAAAAACCGCCTTATCGACGGTTTATTGCGAAAAGAAAGTTTAAAACCTTCTCGACTTTAGTCGGAAAAAGATTAGTGCAGTCAGCCACGTGTTTTTTACGTGGTCGGTGGTCAGAAACCACCGACAAGCAATACCTTCCTCGCAATTTCATTTTGTTACGTGGTATGTGTTACATGGTATGTATCCTATGCGATCGAAATCCACCAGACTTTCTGTTTGATCCAAAACCACCCTGAGAACCTCGTCGATCCCCACCCTTTCTTCCATGTCCTCCAAACCCAAGACGGCCTTGGCGTGATTGATGTGAAAATCTATTTTTGTCTTCGCTCACCTGCAAGGTCTCAGGCGTCTTTTCACGTCGAGGAGGCAAGTGCGGCAAATCAAGAACCGGAATGGTTTTTTTAATCAGTCGTTCAATTTGTTTGACATTGTACTTTTCACCCTGCATCGCAAAGCTGATTGCCTTACCGAATTTTCCGGCACGACCTGTTCTCCCGATACGGTGTACATAATCTTCGAGATTATCCGGCAAGTCATAATTGATGACAAGGGCAATATCAAATACGTCAATACCACGCGCCGCAATATCAGTCGCGACAAGAACTCTGAAACGTCCTAATTTGAATCCCTCGAGCGCTGCTTTACGTTGTGGAAGCGAACGGTTTGAATGTATCTCCGCTGCAGTGTGTCCCATACTGCGTATATACATCGCGATTTTTTTCGCGCCATGTTTGGTACGAGAAAAAACAAGTACTTTACCTTGATTTTCACTCAAAATTTTATCGAGCAACTGCGCTTTGAAATCTTTGTTTACAAAAAATATTTCTTGTTCGACATTGGCGCTCGCGGTACCGGCAGGCGCTACTTCGATACGCAAGGGGCTACGCATATATCGCGCCGCAAGTCCTGCAATTTGAGTTGGCATGGTTGCTGAAAATAACATAGTTTGCCTATCAACCGGTGCCTGCTCCAAAATCTTTTTGATCTGAGGCATAAATCCGATATCAAGCATTCGATCTGCTTCATCAAGCACCAAGGTCTTCACCTGTATCAAATTCAAATTTCGTTGATTAAGATGATCAATCAAACGGCCCGGGGTTGAAATAATCACATGTACGCCTCGCTTCAAGGCTTGTTTTTGTTGATACGACGAAGCGCCACCAATAAGTACGATGGTTTTAAGACCTAATGGTCGACCGATTTTTTGAAGTGCGTCATCAACTTGCAGCGCCAACTCACGAGTTGGCAATAAAATAAGTCCTTGGCCTCTTTGCCGTGCTATTCGCTGTATCATTGGTATACCAAATGCAAGGGTCTTTCCTGTACCCGTCTGCGCGATGCCGACTATATCTTTTCCCTCAATCGCATGGGGAATACACTGATGTTGTATCGGCGTCGGCGTTGTAAATTTGAGATGTGCAAGCACATCCAAGAGTTTTTGCGCGATGTTCAAATCTGCAAAGATCACCGGCACTGTTGTGTCTTGTGTCATATATTATGTAATCAGACCCGATTTCCTGTAGGCCACATATAATGACACAATAGAGGTTCGAGTCATTGTATTCCCAATAATTTTGGAACACAATCTATATTAAGTTGCTTAGTATAGCATAAAAATAATATTTTGTCAACATGGTACCCACACCTTATACAGTGTTCAATTTGAAAGAAGATTAAAATTGAGCTACTATAAAGCTACTTCCTTGACTCCATGTGGACAGGAGTACGGCTATCGAAGTCAAGAATACGAATCACTATGGACATTACGCAACTTGAAAAAATTCCCCCGCAAAACCTTGAAGCCGAGAAGTCTTTCCTCGGCGCTGTTATGATTCAACCTGATTCGATGATACAAGTTGCCGACAGTATTGATGCAAAAGATTTTTATAAAGGCACACATAGAACAATTTTTGAAATAATGATAGAGCTCTATACTAAAAATGAACCCATTGATATTTTGACTATGTCAAATCGGCTTGAAGAAAAAAAAATTCTTGAAAAAGCCGGAGGGAAAAGTTATTTGGCTGAGCTCTCAAATTCAGTCCCGACTGCCTCGCATATCAAAGAGTATGCGTCAATTATCAGACGAAAAGCTACCTTGCGCAGACTTTTACAATCCGCGCATGAAATTTCAGAACTAGGATATACCGAGGAGATTGATAGTATCGACGAACTCTTAGACCAAGCGCAACAATGTATTTTTGGGGTTACACAGACACACATGAAAGATACCTTTACGCCAATCAAAAATGTGTTGAGCGCAGCCTTTGATCGTATCGATGAATTACACAAGGAAAAAGGCAAACTGCGAGGAATAGCAACCGGCTTTCGGCAGCTCGACAATCTCCTTGCAGGGCTTCAAAAATCAGATCTCATTATCTTGGCCGCGCGTCCTTCAGTAGGAAAAACATCTCTCGCGCTTGATATAGCCCGCCATGCTGCGGTGCGAACAAAAGTGCCTGTCGGAATGTTTTCTCTTGAAATGAGTAAAGAACAGCTTGTAGATCGTTTGCTCTGTGCTGAGGCTGGAATTGATTTGTGGAAGATGCGTACGGGTAATTTGTCTGATAGACCGGATAGTGATGATTTTCCCCGCATCGGACATGCAATGGGCATGCTCTCTGAAGCGCCAATCTTTATTGATGATAATGCAAACAGTAATGTCATGCAAATCCGTACCAAGGCCCGCCGTTTGCAAGCAGAGCATGGCCTTGGACTTATTATCATCGATTATCTCCAACTCATGGATTCTCACAACAAAAAAAGTAGCTATGACAATCGCGTACAAGAGGTGACCGAGATCAGTCGAAACCTCAAAGGTATTGCTCGTGAACTCAATGTGCCGGTACTTGCCTTGTCCCAGCTCTCTCGCGCGGTCGAACAGACCAAACCCGCTATTCCCAAGTTGTCACACTTGCGTGAATCTGGTAGTATAGAGCAAGATGCTGACGTAGTAATGTTTATTTATCGAAAATCAGCGGATAGAAATTATCGCCCTGAAGACATTTCACCTGATGAACAACACATTGGAGAAATCCATATCGCAAAACATCGAAATGGACCGACCGGCATGGTACGCGTATTTTTTGATGCCGAACGCACAAGCTTCAAAAATATCGACATTGATCACATCCCCGCCTCCCCAAGCCCAATACCTCAACCCATACACAATATTCCAAAATTTTAATTAAAAATCTTTACACACTATGTTCAACAAACTCAAACAATTCAAAGACCTCCGAGACAAAGCTAAAACTATGCAACATACACTCGCCGATGAAAGTATCACGGTAACTTCAAGCGGTGTTCATCTAACCATGAATGGCAATCTTGAACTTACCGACGTCCAAATCGACGTCGAACTTCTTGTCGTGGATAAAAAATCTAAATTACAAAGCGCAATTATGGACGCACACAAAGATGCAATGAAAAAAATGCAACGCATCATGGCGATGAAGATGAAAGAAATGGGTGGACTGCCAAATATCCCGGGATTGAGCTAGATAAGATTATACACGGATATACGAATGTCGCGGATTTACCAATTCGCAAATTCGAATATTTGTAAATTCGCGCCATTAGTAAATCTGTGGATTACATATGTACGCTAAACCCATCCAAGAATTAATTAGAGCCTTCTCAAGACTCCCCTCTGTCGGTGAACGAACTGCTGAGCGTTTTGTGTTTCATTTGCTCAAGTCGGGAAAAAAAGATGTTACAGAGATTACACTGACTTTGAAAAATTTGATTGAGACAGTTAAAAGCTGTGAGGTATGTTGGGATTTTACGGACAAAAGTCCGTGTGATTTGTGTAGTGATGTACGGCGTGACCATAAAGTAATTTGTGTGGTAACACAAGCACAGGATCGAGAAACAATTGAACACACCGGACAATTTATGGGTGTGTATCATATTTTACGTGGAACTCTCAAAACAGACGATGACAATATTGCGAAATATCTAAAAATAAATGAACTCATGAATCGCTTGCAAAAAAATGAAGTGGATGAAGTGATACTTGCACTCAATCCCGACATCAGCGGTGAGACGACGATGATGTATCTCGAACGACAAATCAAAAAAATCGCGCCACTGATCAAAGTCACTCGCCTTGCGAGAGGGTTACCTATGGGGAGTGATATACAGTATGCGGATGAAATTACTTTGGGAAGTGCGTTGAAGAATCGCGTTAGTTCTTAAGTTGATTTAATAGATACACGGACTTAAGGGATAGAACTGATTTGAACGGAACCGTATCCATCCCTTAGATCCCTTAAGTCCGTGTATCTATTAACTTTTTATAAATAAAAAACCCGCCTTTTTACAGCGGGTTTTTGATATGTGTTACGTGATATGTGATACGTGTTTATTTCACTTCTTTCAACTTCACCTTAGTCACACGTTGTCTATGACCATAAACCTTCTTATATCGAATCTTTCGTTTGAATTTCACGACACGAATTTTCTTATTTCGAGTTTGTTCTTCGACAGTCGCGTCGATACTCACACCTTCAAGATATGGTTTTCCAATTTTTACCTCAGTCCCATCTTCTTGCGCGAGCATAAGCACTTTGTCAAAGGTGACCGTGTTTCCTACTTCAGCGTCCAATTTTTCAATTTTTAAATTTTCTCCGGTCTTGACAAGATACTGTTTTCCACCGGTTTCGATGACTGCAAACATATTTTTGTTTAAATTAAGCTTAATTTTAGAGCTGTGTTACTATATCTAAAGGTTGATAACGAAAGTAGTATACTCCTTTTCTTTAAAAAAGTCAAGGTTTATTCCTCGACAACACTCAAACTATCCCCTATTTTCAATCCATGAGCATCTACCCAAGTAGCTGGCAATTCCAATATCAAATTTGCCGTTATCCGAGGATAATATCTCATCAGCTCAGATTCGTGTTTCCCGGGCTCTATAGGCACATTCGAGGCGATATCCACTACTACCCCATTATTAAACCATACAATATCTATAGGAAATCTCATTTCTCGCATCACAATACCATGTTTGTCTTCGAGGAGATATGAAAAAATCATTCCATCATATGGAGCTATAGAATCTCGCTTACCCAAACCACGATATTGTTGATAATAGTTCTTTGCAACCAATACGTTTAATTGTTCCCCTTTTAATACAACCCGTGCTGTCGGCCAATGATAGCGTTGCCAAAAAAACAAAAATCCCGCAACACCAAAAAAAGCTAGGAGAAAAATTAATTTTGATTTTGAAATGGATTGACTCATAGAAAACTTGTTACACGAATACGCAGATGATACGCTGATGTCGCAGATAACGCGGATATATTGATATCGTTTAATATATCCGCGTTATCCGCATTATCTGCGACATCAGCGTTAATCCGCGTATCCGTGTCACAAGATTATCCGTGTCACAAGTTACTACTATCTTTACGAGAAAACCAAATACCAATAAGTAACATGAGTACAAATAAAAAAATCAGTGCGATCAATTTTTGCTTACTTTGTAAAAATAATGCACTCACTCCAAAAAGTAAGGAAATTGTATAGAGTAATACTACCGCTTGTCGCTGACTTAGTCCAGAGGCTAATAACCTAAAATGCAAATGCTCACTGTCGCCAATATAAATTGGTTTCTTTTTTTGTATACGTCTAATAACTACACGCGCAACATCAAGCATAGGAATAGCTACCACAAGTAAGGTTGTTGCAATTTTTCCCCCTGAAACAATCGCAAGAACCCCAAGCATAAATCCCGTAAACAAACTTCCACCTTCTCCCAAAAATATTTTTGCCGGATGAAAATTCCATACCAAAAATCCAAAAATTGCTCCTGCAAAAATAATTGCAAGCATTGCCACATCAGGCTGATACCATTCAGGTTGTAATGATAAAAAGAAAATAACAAGCGCCCCGATCCCAACTATTCCAGAAACTAATCCATCAAGTCCATCGAGAAACTTCGTCGTAAACATCATGCCCATAAGCCACAAAAATACAAGCATATCTGCAAACACGACAAGTGTACCTAATCCATCCACATGAATTTGCCATTGTGACAAATCAAATGTACCACCAAAAGGACTACTCACGAGATGTGGCCCGATTCCAAATCCGATAATACTCAGTGTTGCCAGAATCGGAAAAATGATCTGATGTTTTGCTCGCAATGTGTATTTGTCATCAATAATTCCACCGATCATGAGTATCAGTCCGCCAATAAACAATCCCAGCAAATTGCGGGGAACTATATCGTGCGAGAAACTTCCACCAGATGATAACACAATCAACACCATTACACATGTACTTACAAATATCGCAAGCCCCCCACCAAGTGGAATAGGTTTTTTGTGAATTTTTCGAGTAGCTGTTTTTGCTTTGTCTACAATATCAAAACGGCGCATGAGGAGGATGATGCCAAAAGTCGTGAGGAGTGAGAGGGTGAAGGTGAGGAGGAAGTAGGCGAGGTACATATATTGAATGAAGAATTCAGAATTTAGAATTTAGAATTTAGAACGAATAGTGAATAGTTATTATAGCTTCCATTTCTCTAAAGAATAGCAGAATTATACATATTATTCAACTATAAAATAAAATGTCCCGTTAGGGACGACAGATACTAGGCAGGCACTTTAGTGCCTGTAAAGAAGATACAAAAATTATAAGTCCCGTAGGGACGACAGATCAAAAAAATTTTATCCACAGACGAACATTGACATCTCTCTCTTTGCTAGAGTGAGCTGTTTGTCTGAGGAGAAAAAAATGGGAAACAAAATTAGAGAGTGGGTGACCGCGACCGTCGCGTTCACCCTGGTGTCAGGAACCCTCGCTGAGGGTTTACTGACACTCATAACGGACGGCCCAGACCTCACGGTCTGGGCCATCGCAACAACAATAATAACCACGGCAGTGGCCTACCACGTCTTCTTCAAGAAAAAGACGGTGTAGACAAAAAAAGGGAAACGGCAGTCGACCACAACCACCAGACGAACACCAACCCCGTCGATCGCCCGCATCCCTACAGGGTTTCTGACCTTATCAGATATCGTGTAGGAGGTCGCGGGCGGTTTTTTGGTATAAAAAAAATCCTGAGAACTACTCCGAATTTATGATTGATTAATTTTTTGTTCTAATACATCGAGATCATACTGTACTGTATGCCATACGGTCTCTAGATCAACTCCAAAATATTCATGAATCAGACGATTTCGTGTGCTAATTATCGATGGCCACGGTATTCCCTTTATGTGCACGCGCCCTTCCTCACTCATTTGTTTAGCAGCTTCACCAATTATTTCAAGTTCACGTATCACCGCACTGTACATCATTTCATTAGAAATAAATTCATCATAAGATGCAAGTGTCGTATACTTTTTAATACGCATAATAGCATCCAAAATATGTTGTTTGTATAATGCGTCTTTATTTTTCATATACACACTGCGCTTCAGATACTACCTCATCTCGGATATATTTACTCAGACTATTTGGCGTAACCAAATCTACCTTAAGATTGAGCTTTCGTGTAAAGTAATCTTCAATCTCTGCAACAGTAAATAATCCTACAGGTTGAGCAAATTCCACTAACAAATCCACATCACTTGCTGTATGTGTGTTACCGTGCAATTGTGACCCAAATAAGGATACACGCTGTATATATCCCACGTAAGGTCCTTCCGCAATACTTTGCTTGATTAATTTTGAAATCTGTTCTTTGCTCATATCAAATACTATAACGCATATATGTGTTAGATGTCAATTTTTTATCTCAATTTTATCTCTATTTTATCTCAACATATCTCAACCTTATTAAAAAGTTTTTCGTAAGAAAGATCCCTGCACCTTCGCTAAAGCTACGGTAGCACACAGTCGTCGCCTGCGGGCTCGCTCGGGATTACTGACGCTCCACTCGCACCTGGCACGCCTCCCCCACTACAACAATATCTCGTCTCTGCAACTTCCCCGCCAAAATTAATTCTGCTAATTGATTTTCAATGCGATCTTGAATCGCACGTCGCATCGGACGCGCGCCAAACTCGGGGTCAAATCCGACTTCGGCAAGAGACTCGAGCGCTGAGTCTTCGACCCGAAGTTCGACACCACGTTGTTCCAAATCTTTTCCAACTCGTTTGAGCATAAACCCGGCGATTTGTTTTATTTCCTCACGATTCAATGCTTTAAAGAGCACAATCCCATCAAATCGATTCAAAAACTCAGGACGATAATACGTTTTAAGTTCTCCACGAATCATATGTTCTCGAATCACATCCATATCAATACCTTGATTTATTTGGGTCTGGACATATGCAGTTCCCGCATTCGACGTTGCAATAATAATTGTATTGGTAAAATCAACGACGCGACCCACACTGTCAGTCAAACGTCCATCGTCAAACACTTGCAAAAATAAATTCAAGATATTTGGATCTGCTTTTTCAAGTTCATCCAACAGCACGAGCGAAAATGGATTGGTTCGTACGGCTTCGGTAAGTAGACCAGACCCTTGTTCGCCAGGTTGCCCAATAAGTCGATACACACCACTTTTGTCTTGAAATTCACTCATATCAATACGCACCATCCGCTCTTCGCCACCAAAATATACATCCGCAATCGTCTTTGCGAGCTCTGTTTTTCCCACACCCGTAGGCCCTAAAAACAAAAAGTTGGCGATTGGACGAGACTGTGAACGAATCTCGGCGCGAGCTCGACGAAGTGCATTTGCGACAAGTTCAACTGCCAAATCTTGACCTACGACGCGTTTGTGCATTTCATCTTCAAGACGCATCAATTTTTCAGATTCATTTTCAGAAATACTTGCCACCGGGATTCCAGTTTTTTCTGCGACAATATGTGCGACATCTTCAGATCCAACGAGTTGATTTTCTCCATGTTGACTTCGAGTAAAACTTGCAGCTTCACTCATGAGAGATATGGCACTTTCCGGCAAATTTTGATCATAAAAAAATTTGTCTGCGAGATTGACACATCTGGCAATAGCGGCATAAGAAAAAAATATCTTATTTTTATATTCCACTTCTCCAGCTTTGGATTCGAGAATTTGAATCGCTTGATTGACATCAGGCTCTTTGATTTCTACTTTGGTAAATAAGGTACCAATTTCAGATTGAACGATATACTTTGCATATTGATCCGGGAGTGTGGTCGCACACATAAGAAATCTTCCTGAGCTCAAGTGCTCTGCAAGACTTTCAGACACATCAAGCCCTTCACTTTGTCCGCCACTTGCACCGATAAGATCATGTAAATTATTGATAAACAAAATAATATTTTTGGCACGCCCAACTTCGTTCATAATATTGATGAGGCGCTGCTGTGCTCCGGACATAGTTGTGCCCGCAAGCAAAAATGAAGTGGATATTTGAACAAATCGCTTATCGAGCAATCGAGCAGGCGCCTCACCCGCAATCATCTTTTCGACTACCCCTTCAATTACTGCCATCTTCCCTACCCCATGTTCACCGGTCAAGATAATATTTTGACGACCCGCTTCAACAATACGAAAAATTTCTTCGAGCTCTTTATCTCGAGCAACGCAGGGAGACAAATGCCCATACTTCGCCATGAGTGTCAAATCCTTGCTATAATTATTGAGAAATGGCGTAGCAACCGCAGTCATGGCGCGATCGATGCCATGCTTGCTCATACGAGCTGCAGCACGTCTGAATTTTTTATATTCTTCATATATTTTTTCACCATTACGAACCCACGCAACCACATTTTGTAATTTTTCTGCATCTACTTCGAGTTCATACAGAATCTCTTGAATCGGCTCAGACTGTTTCACCGTTGCGATTAGTAACTCAGTTGAACGTACAAACGTATCGCGATATGAGCGGGATAATTTGTAGGCGTGAAATAAAATCTGCTGCATTTCATCTGAAACTTTTGGCACATTTGCATTATCTATTTTCTCTATCATCTGTCCAATTTTTGCCTGCAATGATTTTACCGGGACACCCAAACGAATAAACAAATTAGTAATGCTTGTTGAAGACAATAAAGAATAAAATAAGTGGATTGATGTAATAGAGGGGCTTTTATTTTTATCTGCAAACAGATATGCATCTTCAAGCACACCTAAGGCATCTGCGGTGAGATAGGCTGAAAAATCAATTTTCTTTTTATGCGATAATTTGCGTAGATCTTCCCAAGCAGTCAATGAAACATCAACTACCGACTCGACCTGCTTCAATTTGGAATACTGCATTTCCGGAGGCAAGTTTCCGCTCACAATCAATCGATACCACAAATAGCTAAGCGCGACTACACCCAACCAAAAGAATGCTTTTGTCGGCTCAACGGTATTAAACCAAAACTCGAGATCAAATAATGTATTCCATGTATTTTTCTTATATATCGGATAAAAAAACAATCCCCAAAAGCCAAGCCAAAAAATAAGCCCGCCCAAAATTCGGAATTTGTTGAGCAATTTGCGGGCTTTTTTGAGATGAATGTGATACCGAGTTAGGGATTCGCCAAAATAGACGAAATTCTCACCTTCAAATAGACCCACACTCATACCTCTACAATTTGAGCACGCACGAAACTTAAGATAGCCGGTACTGTGGCACGTGTCGCATATTGTCAAAGCAAGTTGTTCGTTTTTACTAAAAAGCATATATACATTCGAATTACGAATGGTGCGAATGTACGAATTATCATAAAATTAAATTCGTATATTCGATATATTCGTAATTCGCATGTTATCTAATTTAAATCAACTTAATATATTTTCAAATGACAAAAACGACGTCAGCAACATATACAGTACAAACATCGGGAACAACACCCACATAAAAAATAATATCATAACAATAACAAACCAAATGACAAGCCCAATACTTCTAAAAATCACATTTGCAAGACGCATAAAAAAACTGACAATACGCCCTTGCCAATCATATTGTCCAAACATCGGGACAAAAATATTTTTGAGCCACAGCCCCGGCGCGAGCATGCCATTTGCGTCTCGAAGTAAGCCTATGCAAAATTTGAGTGCATGCTCGGCACCACCGATGTACCACCAAATTGGGAAATACACGATATCGAGTACAAACTCGAGAAGCATGCGTTGTAAGACTAGTAGAAACATAAAAATTCTTAACAGGGGATACGAAAGGTACGAAATTACGAAAGTGATTGTTGTGTTCGTAATTTCGTAAAGTTCGTATTTCGTATCCCTAAAAATAATTTTCGTATCCTCATTAGTATAGCATAAAAACAAAAAAACTCCCACAATTGGGAGTTGATATTCCACACTGCACTTAACGTTTTGCAACGGCTGTTCCGGTCAAGTTCATATAGGTTACATCAGTTGCAACTACGAGATTTGTTTGTATCAATCGAGATTCAAGATTACTGATAGAAGTATGTTGCGCAATTTCTACATCGAGTCTTCTGGTTTCTTTATCTAGTTGATTTATTTTTCGCTCAAGATCGGTCATAGTATAGCCCTTTGCGGACACGGTATTTGTCTGCCATACATACATAAAACCAAATACTACCACACATACTCCAAGTGCAACTCTAAAACTTGTACTGACAAGTACTGCTCGAATAGCTTCTTTTTTTTGTCTGAGTGTTTGTTTTTTTTGTGTATATGAGTTCATACGGTATAGGCATTAGCAAATTTATTTTTTCTCAATCACGCGCAATTTTGCAGATCGAGACGATGGATTTTGATCATATTCTTCTTTTGAACACACGATCGGTTTTTTTGTAATGATAGTTATATTACTGGAGTTCTTTTTGAAATAATGCTTCACGATTCTATCTTCAAGCGAATGAAATGTAATTACCGCAAGTCTTCCACCTGATTCAAGAATATCAATCGCTTGCGGTAACACTCGTTCGATAACCCCGAGCTCATCATTAACTACGATTCGAAGGGCTTGAAATACTTTTGTCGCCGGATGCAAACCACCTATCCATGGAATTTCTTTGTCTGTCTTTAATTTTTTGCGATAGACAGCAAGGACTAGATCCACCAAATCTCCAACTGTTTCAAATATAGTAATTTCTCTTTTTTTCACAATCGCCTCGCCTAGTTCTCGACTCAAGTTTTCTTCTCCATATTTTTTGAAAATTTCTCTGAGGTCATCTGCTGATAAATTATTAACAAGCTCAGCCGCAGTACAAGATCCATAAAGCGGATTTCCTTCAATATCTTTCGGCGGATCATGAGTCATGTGTGCACACCTAAGATGGGTATCATAGCGCATATCGAGAGACTCATTGCGCTTCATAAAACTAAATCCTCTCCCCCGCTCTTCAAACTGCGGACTTGACCATCCAAAATCCATCAGAATTCCATGCACTGGACCAAACTTTTTTTCTGACAAAATCTTTTGTAAATGTTCAAAATTATTTCGTTCAAATACTACTCTAGTACTATAGTCATACAAATATTTTTTGGCTCTAAATAAACTCTCAGCATCCGCGTCAATTCCAATCAGCTTCCCGTTTGGTCCCGTATGTTTCAAAATTTCTTCTGAATGCCCCGCGTCTCCTAAGGTACAGTCAATGATATTTTTGCCTGGCGCAAGATTCAAACTTTCGATAACTTTACTGAGTAATACTGGTACATGTCTCATATCTCACATAACACATATCACATATCACGTACCACATAACATAGAAACGTGATTGATACGTGTTATGTGCTATGTGTTACGTGCAAATTATTAAACTCCTAGTTCAGCCATCTGCTCCGCAATTTTATTACTTTCTTTTTCTGTTTTTTTCTTATATTCTTTCCACTTTCCCTGATCCCAAAGCTCGAGGCGGTTGTATAGACCTGCCACGACAGTGTTCTTTGTGAGACCAGCGAAAGTACGAAGATAATCAGGCAACATGATTCTACCTTGTTTATCAATATCCACATCCATTGCACCGGCAAGCATGAGACGCGCAAATGCACGCGTGTTTGCTTGGGAAAATGGCAACTGTGCCAATTTCTCGGCAAGCTTTTCCCATTCTTTTTTCGTGTACAAAAATAGACAGTTATCCAAACCACGCGTGACGACTGCGCCTTTGGAAAGATCACTACGAAATTTTTTTGGGATTGCAAGACGTCCCTTATCATCTAGGTTGTGTGAATATTCCCCTATCATCATAAGAAAATGGTTTATTGTAGGAAGACAAGCATTTTCCCCACTTCTTACCACTAAACACCATTATATCCCACTTTGAAACCATTTACAACCCTTTTATCCCCTTTTTGTCCACAGAGGTTACGTTTCTTTAATAGATACACAGATTTACGAATGCAAACAAAAACAGCTCATTTTTGAGCTGTCAAGTTAAAAAATCAGTTATTTAATTTTTCTCAATTTCTTTTGATAGGTAATCGCAAACCGATGTGCTTCATCGCGGACACGGATTAACAAATTTTGATGTGTATGTACCCATAGTACAAATTCCTTTTGCATTGACCTAAATATAAATTCATTTTTCTTACGATCTGGACCTTTGGCAATTCCGACTATTGGAATTCCGATATTGTATTTTTTCAAAACTTGTTTTGCGCGATTGACTTGGGGTTTACCGCCGTCGATTAAAAAAATGTCGGGTAATGGCCATGGGTCTTTTTTTGCATTGGACGTTGGGGACAGGTCGCGACCTGTCCCCACGAGGGCGATGTTTACGTGTCGCAAACGTCTTTCCAACACCTCGGACAAACAATCGACATCCGATTGACCTTCCACGGTTTTTATTTTGAATTTTCTGTATTGTGATTTTACTGGACCAAATGAATCAAATACCACCATCGATCCCACTTTGCCGGTGATACCAAAATTGGAAATGTCATAACCCTCGATGCGCTGTACAACAAAGTCCGTACGGACAGGTCGCGACCTGTCCCTGCCATTCTCATTATATACATCAACAAAATCATCAAAAAATGAATTATTTAATAATGCGATATCATGAATACGCCACAACCCTTCAATCTGATTTCGCAACCGTGCCGCCTCCTCAAATTCATGCATCTTACTCGCCTCTTTCATTTTCTGTTCCAAATCCTTAATCACTCCTTTTTTATTTCCACGCAAAAACATAGTTAGTGGCCTGACAACTTTTTGTCGGTAGTCTGTCGGAGAGATTTCTCCGGTACACACACCCAAACATTGGCCCATTTGTTGATATAAACATTCTCTTTTAGAATTAGGCTTGCACGTCGAAATAAAAAATAATTTTTGCAACAATCTCATTGTTTCCTTCGTCTTCATCCCCGGATATGGTCCGTAAAGTTGCTTAATCTGCCCCAGCCACAGGCTGGTCAGCCTTTGGCTGATATTCTGTTTAATCTGCTTTTCATCTAAACCCGATAATTCATGTTGACGCAACGTAATTACTCTTGGATACAAATCCGTAGTAATACCAATATAATTCCACGACTTATCATCTTTCCAATCGATATTATATTTCGGTTGGTATTTTTTGATATAACTTCCTTCCAAAATCAAGGCTTCAAGTACTGAATCTGTTTGTTTTATTTTAATATCCACAACTTCATGAATCATTTGTTCAATCGGTCGAGATGTTCGAGTACCCCTAAAATAACTTCCTACTCTATTGCGAAGCGATGTTGCCTTACCCACATAGATAAGTTCTTTTTTAATATCATAAAACAGATAGATACCAGGACCATCAGGAAATTGTTTAATTTCTATAACTAACTTCATACTTAGAACCTGCGTGAAAAAGTGATTTTTCACGCTAGGTTTTAGGGGAATTAATAATTATTTTTTATGGATCTTTACAATTCTCTGTTTAAATCTTTCAACTTCTCGATTTTGTCTTTGGCATACCAAAATGTTTTTTGT